>DASPZT010000246.1:0-10894 GCA_035636135.1 Candidatus Limnocylindria bacterium
TCCGCGCGGATACGCCTCGGCGGACCGTTTCAGCCTAAGCCCGGATCCACCGATCGGACGACGCAGATTGGGATGCGGGGCGAGATGAGCGGAAGGAGGCGACGAGCACGCGAAGGCGCGCACCCGTCGGTGCGTAACTGAGCGCGCGCAGGAGACGACACACCGATCGTTCGCCCCGCGCCCAAGATGCGAGTTCGACTCGGTGGATTCGGGCTAAGCCTCGATTCGGCGATTCGGACTAGGTGTTACTGATCGCGTAGACGATGCCGGGACCGGTGTCCGGCTCGGGCAGCGGAACTTCCGCCGCGGCCGACAGGCTCGGTCGCTGCGGGAAAAGCGGGGCAGGACGCCCAGACGCCTCGAGTCCCCCACCGAGGTCCGGCCACCAGTTTTTCGCGGACCCCACCTTCGGCCGGAGGATGCGGGCAAGCCGGCGGAATAGCTTTCGCATCGCATTGTCGCGCCGGCATGTGCGCCTCATCTGGGTCGAATTATCCGCACCAGAAAGGACTGGTCAAGGGGCCGTGATCTGCCCAACCGGCGCCTGATCAGGCGGAGGTGTCGAAGTGCTCCGGCTCCCACTCGATGCCGAGCGCGCGGGGTCCGGCCATGTAGCCCAGTAGGGCCGAGGCCGCGACCACGGCTGGGCTGGCGAGATAGCCGAGGCCGCCCACTCCCATCCGGTTCTGCCAGTTGCGATTGAAGGACGTGATGGCGACCTCGCCCTTCTTCAGGGCATCCGGTCCCTGGCCGAAGCACGGCCCGCACCAGGACTCGCGAATCTGGCCGCCCACCGAGCGAAACACGGACGCGATCGACTCGCCGCCAAGGCGCGGCTCGGAGTTCTCGATGTCATGCTTGACGCCGCCGGAACCCGGGAAGATCACGAACGGTTTCGGTGCCCGCTCGAATCCTTTCTCGCGGCCGGCGTTGATGACCAGGGCGGCCTCCAGCAGGTCGTCATAGCCACCGTTGGTGCAGGATCCGATCATGGCCTTGTCGAAGGCGAGCTTCTCCTGGGCCACCTCATCGGCCGGGAACGCATTGCCCGGCGCGAAGGGTTTGGCGATGAAGGGCACCAGCTCCGAAAGGTCCAGCGTCTCATCCACGGCGTAGGCCGTCGCCTCGCCCGGAACGATCGGCGGATACGGAAGGTCGCGCAGGCCCTTGCGCCGGTACCAGTCCAGGGTGACCTCGTCCGCGGCGAAGATGCCGTTCTGCGCCTCGGCCTCGGCCATCATGTTGGCGACCGTGTTCCGATATGGGATGGGCAGCTGCCGCTGCGCGTCGACGAACTCGACACTCATCCCCTGGGCCTGGGCCTTCCCCCACCGCCGCAGCAGGGCCAGGACCACGTCCTTGCCGCTCACCCACGGACGAAGGCGTCCGGTAAAGACGACGCGGCGGCGCGCCGCGGGCGTGAAATAGATGTAGCCGGTGGACCAGCCGAAGCCCAGCTGCGTGCTGCCCACTCCGATGCCGATGGCACCGTAGGCGCCGTAGGCGCGACTGTGGGAATCGGCGCCAGGGATGAAGGCGCCAGGGACCACCAGGCCCTGCTCGGGAAAATAGAAGTGGAAGATGCCATCGCCCGGGGTCGCGTAGTACGGCTTGCTGATCTCGTGCAGGAGTGCGAAGTCGCGCCCGATCGACGTCTGCCGGTCATCAGCGTTGCGCCCCGAGAAGACAAAGTGATCGTTGGCGATGGCGGCCTGACGTGGGAAGATCGTGTCGCCACCGGTGATCTGGTTGAACGTGTGGATGGCGAAGGGCGCCGTGCCGTCGGAGGCGGGGAGCAGGTCGCACCAGACGCGGAGGGTGGCCCCGGGCCGCACCTCGGCGTCGCGGTCCACTCGGTGGGCCCACACGATCTGTTCGGAGGTACTGAGCGTGCGCGCGGTGCGCGGATCCGGCCACTCGATGCGCGACTCCCGCTGCAGGGAATCCGCAAATTCGCGCCGCCCGATCGTGATGATACCGCCCGAGCGCCGGATTTCCTCTTCCTTGGGCGTCAGCGGCACAGGGTCGTAGGTCTTTCGGCGGGTCTCGTTCGTCAACCGCCGGGGGACCGGGTCGAAGGAGAAGACATCGCCCTCCTGCGCGTCCTCCACGGCTTCGCGGCTCTGGACCACGTGCAATCCGAGATTCAGCGCGTTGCGCCGGAAGATGTCCCCAATGCCATCGCCGCAGACGATCAGCAGCTCGAGACCGACTTCTTCGGCGACCGCCTTCAGCCCCGCTGGGCTCATCTCACGGGAGGACCCGATGCCGAAGCGCTCGCCGGCAATCAGGACCGTCTGCCCGGCATGGACGCGCGCGCGGAAGTCGGGCATCAGATACCGGAACGCGCCCGCCTTCCAGCGCTCGTCGAGGCGATCGAGGCTCTCCGAGATGCAGTCGTCGGCCGGCGTGATCTGGTCGGTATCGATGGCATCCAGCTTCTGGCCGGGGATCTTCGGATCCCAGAAGATCAGCGCCTTGCCTCGCAGCAAGCGGTCGCCGGGTACCGGAGCACCGCCGGGCTGGACGGACAGTTGGCTCGGGAGCCGCGCTCCCGGCTTGCGGCGGGCCGGCTGAATCGTGTTTACGAGCGCTCGGATGGTTCGAGTGTACCGAGGCGCCGCAAAACGGCGTCGCCGGCGGCCGCGGTGGTGAGGTCTCCCCCAAGATCTCTGGTGGTGTGCCCTTCCCGGATCGCCGCCGCCGCCGCGTACTCCACCTGCCCGGCGGCTTCCTCGGCGCCGAGGTGCCGGAGGAGCAACGCACCGGACAGGATGGCGCCCAGCGGGTTGGCCACCCCCTTGCCGGCGTGCTTGGGCGCCGACCCGTGCACCGGCTCGAAGAGACCGCGCCGGGTTTGGGGATTGAGATTGGCCGAGGGCGCGATTCCGAGGCCGCCCACCAGCTGGGAGGCCAGGTCGCTCAGGATGTCGCCGAACATGTTGGAGGTCACGATCACGTCGAACCGGGCAGGGTTCTTCACCAGCTGCATGGCGGCCACGTCGACGTAGAGGTGCTCGGCCTCCATGTCGGCATACTGTCCGCGCGCCGCGACAAAGGCGCGCTGCCAGAGGTCATGGGCGTAATAGAGGGCGTTGCTTTTGTCCACCATGGTGACCCGGCCTGGACGCCGGGCCGACCGGCGCGCGACCGCCAGCTCAAAGGCGTACCGCAGGATCCGGTCCACCCCCTTGCGGGTGTTGATGTCTTCATTGATGGCCACCTCCTCCGGCGTGTCGCGCTTGAACTGGCCGCCAATGCCCGCGTAGGCGCCCTCGGTGTTCTCGCGCACCACCACCAGGTCGATCTCGCCGGCGTCGCGCAGCGGGGTCAGCGCCGGAGCCAGCAGCCGCGAGGGCCGCAGGTTGACAAACAGGTCCAGCTCGAAGCGGAGCCGCAGCAACAGGCCGGCCGCGTATTTCGGATCCGTGACCCGCGGGTCGCCGATGGCCCCCAGGTAGATGGCATCCACCTGCTGCAGCTCGGCAAACACGTCGTTCGGCAGGCTTTCTCCGGTTCGCAGGAACCGGTCCGCACCCAGGTCGTAGGGGATGAAGTCGAGCTCCAGCCGGTGCTGGGCGTCGACGGCTTTGAGAACGCGGAGCCCTTCCGCGATCACCTCGGGCCCAATCCCATCCCCCGGGATGACCGCGATGCGGGGCACTAAGCGGACTCCTTCACCGCGGTTGAGGTCCGCACGAGACGGTCGAGGGCTCGGCCGGCGGCGCCGCCGTCGATCGACCTGGCCGCCAGTGCCAGGCCCTCCCGGAAATCCTTCGCCGACCCGGCGGCCACCGCCGCCGCCGCCGCGTTCAGCAGCACCACCTCGCGGCGCGCCCCCTTCTCCCCCTCGAAGACGTGGCGGATGATGGCGGCGTTCTCCGTTGGGGTTCCTCCGAGCAGGTCAGCGGGGGCACGGCGAGGAAGCCCGATCTCCTGCGGGTCGAGCCGGTACTCGCGCACCGAGCCCCCCTCCAGCTCGAAGACGTGCGAGGCGGCGGTGGTGGTCAGCTCATCGAGGCCGTCCTCTCCATAGAAGACCAACGCCCGCTCGTGGCCCAGCTCCTGGAGCACGCGGACCATCAGCGGTGCCAGCGCGGGCGCACCCACCCCCAGTGCCTGGCGCCGGACCCGAGCGGGGTTGGCCAGCGGACCGAGGACATTGAAAATGGTTCGCACGCCCAGCTCCTTTCGGGCGGTGGCCACATGGCGCATCGCCGGATGGAACGCGGGGGCGAAGCAAAAGCCGATGCCGGCTTCGTCGATGCAGGTGCGCACCCCAGCCGGGCCGAGGCTGATGGCCACGCCCAGCGCCTCCAGCACGTCGGCACTGCCGCAACGGCTGGACGCCGCCCGGTTGCCGTGCTTGGCCACCTTGATGCCGGCCCCGGCGGCGACCAGCGCGGCCGCGGTCGAGATATTGAAGGTATTGGCTCGGTCGCCGCCGGTGCCGCAGGTATCGATGGCGGCTACGGTCAACACCAGGGGCGTGGCGTGGGCTCGCATCGAGTCGACAAAGCCCGCCATCTCCTCCACCGTTTCGCCCCGGGCGCGCAGGGCGACCAGTAATCCGGCGACCTGCACCGGGGTCGCCTCGCCAGCCATGACCACGTCCATGACGCCCTGCGCCTGCGCCCGGTCCAGGGGCTTACCCGAAAGCAGGTGCTCGATGGCCTCCGAGAGGGTCATGGCCGCGGGTACTGAAAGGCGGCCGGATTGGCCAGCGCCAGCAAACCCAGCAGCATTCGGTAGGCGGCGCGGTAGTCATCCGTCTGGTAGCGAATGGTTCGCCCGCTCACCCGCTCGACGCCGGGGACGTCCAGGCAGTTGTCGGCCATCTGGGTGTTGTTCCAGTCGATCTCCAGGACGAACGGAGCTTTGGGCTGGAAGAGCGGCCGGCTGGCGAGCTGCCGCAGGGCGCGGGCGGCGCCCTCTTCGATCCGGCGGCAGGCTTCGCCCGGATGGAGCGACCGGGCCGTCATCCGGGTCAGCGCCTCCTTGACGATGACCCCCTCGATCCCGGGCAGGTCGCGCTGGGCTTCCTCGATGCAGGCCCGGTCGCCGGTGATCAACGCCGTCCTGACGCCGTGGGTGCCGGCCAGGGCCGCGTTGAGGGTGGCTTCGCTCTGATGCGTGCCGTTGACCCGGATGTCATAGATGGTGCGCCCGCCGTAGGTGTGGTCCTGGATGGCGCGGGGCGTGCCGATGGAGGCGTGGTAGCCAATGAAGAAGGCGGCCGTAAAGGTGGAATCCAGGCCGGCGCCCATGGAGTAGGGCTTGTCGCCCCCGGTGATCACCTCGGCTGCCGGGTCCAGCTCATCCAGCAGGAGGTTGCGAATGTCGCCGTGCGACTCGTTGACCACGAAGCGGGTGGCGCCGGCGGTCCGGGCTCCGGCGATGGCGGCGTTCGTCTCCGCCGTCATCCAGCGGCAGGACCGGTCGAACTCGGGGGTCCCGCGCATGACCTGGAGGAGGTGGGCCACGCCTGCGACCCCCTCCATGTCGACCGAGATGAAGACGCCGTTTCTCTTGGGGGACTCTCCCTCACCAGGCAAGGCGGTACCAATTGTAGGGGTGAGGGGAAATGGGGTCCTGGTTCCGGGGGGCTTGGAACAAGGAACCCCGCCGAAGAGTATAAGGCGGCGACCACCGGGGAGCCAACTGGGAGTTAGTACTCGGCCAGCCGGCGGAGAGCGGCGGCGACCTTGTCGGTGTTGAGCATGAACGCATGTTCGAGGGCGGCGCTGAAGGGCATGGCGGGCACGTCGGGGCTGGCCACCCGGGTGACCGGCGCGTCCAGGTGGGCGAACCCCCGCTCGGCGAGTTCGGCGGCCACCTCGGCGCCAAATCCTCCCGTCCGGTTGGCCTCGTAGATGACGGCCACTCGGCCCGTCTTCTCCAACGATTGCAGGCAGGCGCTCAGGTCCCACGGCCGCAGCGTCCGGAGGTCGATCACCTCGACGCTGATGCCTTCCGCCTCCAGCCGGACGGCGGCTTCCTGGGTCACCGCGCGGAGGTAGCCGTAGGTGATGGCCGAGACCGTTGCCCCCTCCTTGACTACGGCCGCCTTGCCCAAGGGGAGTAGGGCCCCCTCACCGTCCGCCACCGGCCCGCGGGCCGCCCGATAGAGCTTTTTCGGCTCCAGGAAAATGACCGGATCCGGGTCGCGGATGGCCGCCTTGAGCAACCCCTTGGCGTCGGCGGGGGTCGACGGGAGGACCACCTTCAACCCCGGAACGTGGCAGAAATAGGCCTCCACCGACTGGGAGTGATAGAGCGCGCCGCGCACCCCACCGCCGGTCGGAGCCCGGATTACCAGCGGGCAGGAGAAGTCGCCGTTGGAACGGTAGCGGACCTTGGCGATCTCGTTCACGATCTGATTGAAGGCCGGGAAAATGTAGTCCGCAAACTGCATTTCGGCGACCGGGCGGTAGCCTTCCAGTGCCAGTCCCTGGGCCACGGCCGCGATGCTCGATTCAGCCAGCGGCGTGTCCAGCACCCGGTCCGGACCGAACCGCGGCTGCAGGCCCTCGGTGGCTTTGAACACACCGCCCTTCAATCCCACGTCCTGGCCCAGCACGCACACCCGCGCATCCCGGTCCATTTCCTCGAGAAGCGCGTCGCGGATTGCCTGGACGAGGGTTCGGTCAGCCATCGGCGTACACGTGCCGGGTGAGGGTGGACGGATCGGGCTCGGGCGCGGCCTCCGCGGCGACGGTGGCCGCCTCGACCTCGCGCGCCACCTCCTCCCGGAACCGCGCATCGTCCGGTTCGGTGAGCCACCCCACCGCCAGCAGCCAGGCGCGCATCCGCGGCACGGGATCCAGGGCGGCCTCGGCCTCCAGCTCCGCGGGATCCCGATAGGCTCGCTGGTCGTCATCGGTGGAATGAGATTGGAGGCGCAAGACGCGGGCTTCGATCAGGGTCGGGCCCTCACCGCGCCGGGCCCGCTCGGCGGCCGCGCGCACCGCGGCGTGGACGGCGAGGAAATCGTCGCCCGGCACGGCCACCCCGGGAATCCCGTACGCGGCGGCCCGCGCCGCCACGCCCGGACCCGCTACCTGTCGCGCTTCGGGCACCGAAATGGCCCAGTGATTGTTTTCACAGAGAAAGATCACCGGACAGTGATGGAGGGCGGCGAAGTTCAATCCTTCGTGGAAATCGCCCTGGCTGGTGGCGCCCTCGCCAAAGCTGACGTAGCAGAGGGCGCCCTCAGCGCGCCACTTCAAGGCCAGGCCGATGCCGGCCGCCTTCGGGATCTGGGTGCCCACCGCGCTGGAGCCGATGATGATCCCGCGCCGCCGGCTGCCAAAATTGCCCGGCGTCTGGCGGCCGCCGCTGGACGGATCCGCGGCTCGGGCGAACGCCGACAGCATGAGCTCTTCCGGAGTGAAGCCACAGGCGAGAGCTGCCGCGAAGTCCCGGTAGTACAGGCAGAAGCGATCGCGACCGGGTTGGAGGGCAGTGATGGCCGCCACCTGGGCCACCTCGTGCCCACGGGGAGAGATGATGAAGGCCAGCTTGCCGGCCCGGTTGAGAATGAAACGCCGGTCATCGAGGTACCGCGCCCGGAGCACGATGCCGTAGGCCCACAGCACGCGCTCCCGGGTGAGCCCGTCGAGCTCGGCCGGGGTCGACACGCGGGTTATTTAATCACGGCAAATCCAAGCCCATCGCCGACCGGCAGGATGGTGCCGTCGAGCCGGGCGTGGTGCAGGAAGGTTTCATTGAAGGCGCGCAGGGCATCCGTGTCGGCGTCGTGGTCTCCGGCGGCAATCCGTCCGCTCCAGAGCAGGTTATCGGCCAGGATGATGCCGCCCGGCCGCATCCTGGGCAGCAGGGCCTCCAGGTAGGGGGAGTATTCGGTCTTCACCGCGTCGATGAAGGCGAGGTCGATGCCGGGCGCCAGCCGGGGGAGCACGCGCAGGGCCGGCTCGTTGACGACCCGTATGCGATCGCCGACCTGGGCGCGGATCCAGTAGCGCCGGGCCCGGTCGGTGCGGCTGCGGTCGGGATCGATGGTATCGATCCGCCCGTTCGGCGGCAGCGCAGTGGCCATCCAGAGGGTGCTGAACCCGATGGCGGTCCCGATCTCCACCACCCGCGCCGGCCGCACGGCCGCCACCACCACATGAAGAAAACGGGCCACCGGCAGCTGCACGATCGGAATGCTCTCGGCTCGCCCGGCGGCCAGCATCTCGGTGGCCACGGCGTCGAGCGCTGGATGCATGTTCTCCAGGTAGTCGAGGTCGCGGTCACCGAACGGCATGCGCCACTAAGCCCACGGGAAAGTGGTTGAGCGGTCCGTGCCCATGGCCGAGGCCGGGGGCCTGCGCCAGCGCCGCGGAGAGATAGGTGCGCGCCTCGTCGACGGCGGCCGCCACGCTCAGGCCGCGCGCTAGTCCGGCGGCGATGGCAGCCGAGAAGGTACAGCCGGTGCCGTGGGTACTGGTCCCGCGGACCCTGGGCGCTCGGAATTCGCGGACACCCTCCGCGTCCACGAGGAGGTCCAGGACCGGGTCCTCCTCGCCGTGTCCACCCTTGATGACGACAGTGCGCGCCCCCAGGGCCAGGATGGCGCGGGCCGCCGCGACGCGGTCGGGAACCGTGACCACCGGCAGGCCGCTCAGCGTTTGCGCTTCCGGCAGGTTCGGGGTCACCACCTCCGCCATCGGCAACAGGTGCCGGCGCAACGCGTCTACCGCATCCTTCCTGAGCAACCGGTCGCCGCTCTTGGCCACCATCACCGGGTCTACCACCAGGTGCGGCAGCCGATTGGCGCGGATGCCTGCGATGACCACTTCGATGATCTTCGGACTGGACAGCATGCCGGTCTTGACCGCCCCGATGGCAAAGTCTTCGCTCACGGCATCCAGCTGGGCTCGGATCACCTCGGGATCGACGTCCTGCACGGCCCGGACGCCCAGGGTGTTCTGGGCGGTGATGGCGGTGATGACGCTCAGGCCGTAGACGCCGTTGGCGGCGAAGCTCTTCAGGTCGGCCTGGATGCCTGCCCCGGCACCGGAGTCCGAGCCGGCAATCGTGAGCGCGACCGGGGTGCTCATGCTCGTCGTCCCAGCACCAGGTAGACGACGCCGCCCACCAGTGCCCCGACGTATCCGGAGATATCCGTGTTGTGCAGGACGTTCACGGCCAGGGGGCTCTGCCAGAGCGTGGAGTCCACGAATGGGACGGCCACGGCGACGCCAACCAGCCAGGCCGCCACCGCCCGCCAGCTGACCAGGCCGGGGGCGGCTTGACGCCGCCGAAGGATGAAGAGATCGACCAGCACCACGGCCGCCCAGGACGGCACCCACAGATAGGTGACCAGCAGGAAGTTGGTGTACTGGTCCTTGAAGTTCGAGATGAACATGGCGAAGTAGGCGAGCACGCCGCCCAGACCGCCGAGCAGGAGGGCCGCGGTCCAGCGCCGCATTCGCAAGTTGAGGGCCAGACCGGAGAGACCGGCCGTGTAGACATCGAGGTAGTTGGCCCAGATCTCTCCTACGGCCACGAAGAGCAGGAACGGCGCCACGATCAGCGCCGGTGCCTGGCCACCGATCAGGCCGAGCAGATCGCCGGCCTGTTTGGGCTCGATGCTGGCCACCAGCACCCCCAGCGCGCCGAAGAGGAACATGGAAACAGCGGTGCCGCCTCCGACCCATCCGGTGACCGAGCGCACCGAGGTGCGGACCGGCAGGTAGCGCGAGTAGTCCGAGGCGAAGCTGAACCAGGAGGCGACCAGGGCGAAGATCACGCTGGTGCCCAGCACCCAGGCGGCGACGTGATCCGTGCCGGCGACGGTCGCGCCCAGGGTCCATCGCATCCTGGGCAGGAGCGCCACAAAGAGCAGCGCGCAGAAGGCGATGAAAACGAGCGCCCCATATTTTTCAAAGACCTGAATGGTCTGATGGCCATACACGGCGACCAGTACGGAAATCGCGACCACGACCAGCAGGGCGCTGGCGCTGAGCAGGCTCCCCGAGGGCAGGCCTGCCAGCCGGCCGAGCTGCAGCAATGCCTGGGCCGCGATCACGCAATCGACGGCAAACCAGCCGACCGCCAGGAAGAGCGTAAAGAAGGCCCCTGGGTAGGCGCCCCGCACCCCAAAGGTCCGCCGCGCCGCGACCACCTGGGTGGTGCCGAAGCGCGGGCCTGCCGTGCTCAGCAAGCCATGCACCACCGCCGAGGCGACCGCGCCCACCGCCACCGCCAGGATCGACTCCAGCGTGCCCAGCCCAAAGCTGATGAGCAGCCCGCCCGTAATCAGCGACGCGAAATTGGCGAACGCCGCCACCCACAGCAGCCCCACGTCACGGGCGGTGCCCTTGCGTTCCGCCCCCGGGATCGGGGCAATCCCGTGGGATTCGACCTTCAGAAAGGCATCCGATTGAACGTCGCTGACGACCTGCGCAGTCATCGGCATCCCTCCGCTGGCATTACCCAGATCAGGTTCTATGGGTTGGCGACCACTGCCGCCTCTCAGCGCTCGCGCGCGCACCCCGTGATGGACTTACTTTACCAGTAGCGCTCTTCTTTCCAGGGGTCAGCCCCGTTGTTGTAGCCGTTCACTTCCCAGAAGCCCAGGCGGTCGTGCTCCACCCACTCCAAGCGCTCCAGCCATTTGGCGCTCTTCCACGCGTACTTCTTGGGAACCACCAATCGAAGTGGCCCGCCGTGGTCCGGCGGCAGCTCCACCCCATCGTGCCTGTAGGCAATCAGGACGTCGCTATCGGCGAGGACTTCCACCGGAACGCTGGTCGTGTAGTTCTGGGCGCAGTGGGCGATTACAAAGCGGGCGCTGGCACGGGGCTGCACCAGGCGGGCGAGGTCGGCAAAGCTGACCCCTTCCCAGGTGTTGTCCAGCCGGCTCCAGGTGGTGACGCAATGCATG
>DASPZT010000247.1:0-2251 GCA_035636135.1 Candidatus Limnocylindria bacterium
CGGACTCGGGCTGGGTGACGATGCCGGTGTCGGGGAGGAAGAAACTTGCGGGGTCGGAGAGGGAGAAGGTTGCAATGTCGGCGAGGTGGCCACTGGGCCGGTGGTTCTTGGCCCGCAGGCAGTGGCCAGCGCCGCCATCGCAACCAGCCACGCGACTGATCTACCCCTCAGTCTGGAACACTCCCTCAGCAAGCAAACGGTTCATTAGACGAAAAGGTTCTGACCGGTTAGGCCTCAGGCAGTGGCGCTGGCGGTGGGGGCGGTGCCGCCGGTCGTGAACTTCCACACCTGGTGGAAGGGGACTCCGTTGATGGAACCGGCCAGCGTCATCGTGTAGCGAGTCTGCGGGTGCAGCGGCGTCTGGGCCAGGAACCCGAACGAGTTCTCCATCTCCGGGTTGTCCGGCAGCAGGCTGATGCCCGGCACCGGCTGACCCGATCCATCCTGCAACTGCCAGCTCTGGATGGTGACCGAAGCCGTTCGGTCGAAGATCGCCGTGATCGGGTAGCCGACTGGATAGGCGGCGTTGGGCGCGGGATCCGGAATCTCGTTGCCGTAGAACGCCGGCGGCACCTCCGTCTGATCAGGGGCGGGGTAGAGGACGATCCGGCCCGGGTTGCGGGCCCCGTCCCGGTAGGCCATGTCCAGCACCTGGACCGACAGCGGTCCCAGGCTAGCATCGCCGTAGCCGGCCTCCAGCAGGTCCGCGCGCAGGATCGGGATGCGGTGGAACACGGAGTCGATCCAATCGGTGACGGCCGCCGTTGGGGTATCGCGGTGGGTGATGTCTTCGGTCATGGAGCGGGCCGGATAGCCGAAGTGCTCGGCCCGGGTGAGGACGTTGTCACCGGTGTAGCCGAGGCCGGCGCGGACCTCGCGATGAATGCCCAGGTCGCGGATGGCGGGGCTGGCCCCGTTAAAAAAAGTGTAGTAGGCGTGGGAGAGGGTCGACTGGTGGATGACGCTGGACATCGCAATTGCCGGAAGGCCGGCGATCCGCCGGTAGCGGTTAATGGCGGCCAGTGCCTCATCCTGGCGGACGCTGGCCACCTGATCCAGGTTGACGAACTGGCTGGCCGTGCCGCCGCCGCCCTTGGGGACCACACTGGTGGTGGCTGCCTGGGTGGCGGCTTTCGGATCGTTCTCCAGGTAGCGGAGGAGCGCCACCAGGTAGGAGCCCGCTTCCACGTCCGACGGCTGCGCCGACAGGGCTGCCCGCTCATCCGACTCCGCGGCCTTGAAGTCGTGGTCGAGGGCCACCGCGATGTCTCCTAAGAGCTTCAGGTCGGGCGCGTTGCCCGGCTGCAATCGCAGCGCCGCCTGGTAGGCCGTTTTGGCCACCTGGTAGTCCTGGGCGAGCAGGGCGGTCTCGCCCAGCTGCTCGCGCAGGCTGGGGTCATCCGGGGCCAGCAGGCTGGCCCTCTGCAGGAAGGCCGTCGCCGCCGCCAGGTCGCCCCGGTTGATGGAGAAGTTGGCCAGTTCTAGCAACCGCTCGATCCAGTCGGGCTGAGCACCGGCCGCGGCCCGCAGGTGCGTCAGAGCGGCGGAGTAGTCGCGCTTGTCGCGGTAGAAGTTGCCCCAGTTCCGCTCCACTTCGGCCTTCTCATAGGCGGTGGTGGCCAGCGAAGCGGCCGTCTTCAGCTCGGCCTGGGCGTCCGAATAGTTCCCCAGGTCAGCAAGCGCCTCGCCGTAGAACGAGTGCGCCAGCGACGAGTGCCCGGCGATCCTCACGGCCACCCCGCCCGTCTGCGCCGCCGCACTCAGCTGGTTGTTCCAGTCCTGGACCCGCGTGAGGACGGTCAGGGCATAGCCGTCCTGGGGCGCCAGGCTGGACGCGGCCGTGGCTTCTTTGAGCGCGTCGGCCTGCTTGAGCTGGTAGTTCAAGAGCAGGGCGTAGGCGGCGTGGGGTTGGGGGTCCCGCGGATGGTCGCGGATCAGCTGCTGGAATTGGGCCGCCGCCGCCGCGTAGCGGTTGTGGAACATCAAGTCCAGTGCCGTTTCCACGGTGGGACCGGTGTGGTGGGGAACCGGGGTGCACGCCGTCACCAGCAAGGCGATGAGGATGGACGCCAGCCGTCTCACTCGACCCAGTTTATCGGGCACCCCCTTCCCCGACCCTCCCCCTGAGGGGGAGGAAAAAGACGACGTATCCCCTCCCCGACCCTGGCCCTGAAGGGGAGGGAAAGACGACCCGAGGCTTCCGGGTTCACAGAACCGTTGCCGCCGCGTCAGCGATCGTGAACAGGACTTC
>DASPZT010000248.1:0-4808 GCA_035636135.1 Candidatus Limnocylindria bacterium
TTTGAGCAGGCTAGGGCCCTTGAGGGGCGGCCCCTCAGGCGGGCCGGGGGCAGGGGCCGACCCGCTGGGATCGGTCAGGATCGCGCGCAGGCGCTCCAGCTTCTCGACCCGACGGGCCTTGAAGAACTGCTTGAACGTGCCGCTCCGGCTCTCGTCACCTGTCAGCGCGGCTAATGGCCCCGCCTCGATCCGGACCTCGGAGGTGACCTGGGTCCCCCCTTTGACGGGGCGAAGCGTGTACGTCGTCGTCTGGTGATGCAGCCCGTCGTTGAGCAGGGTCTCGAAGCGCCAGCCCGGCTGATAGTCAGTCACCTCGCTGACGAATTCAATCCGGCGGTTGTCGCCGAGACGCTGGCGAACCCGGTACTGGGAGCCGATTCCTGGTGGGCCAGGGGTCAGTGGCTCCTCGGCTTCGAGCTCAGGTGTCAAGACGAGGTCGTTGTTGGGGTCGGCCACGAAATCAAAGATCTTGTCTGGCGTGCATGGAATCTCGATGCTGGCGCTGATGGTGACGGCTTGACGCCGTCGTCGCCACACACGCATGCCCAGCCAGGCAATGACCAGGACCGCGAAGGCGATGCCCCCCAACGGAATGTACAGGAGCAGGTTGCCCTCCACCTGGGCGAACACCAGCCCGGCCGCCAGGGCGGTCCCCACGGAACGAACTCGGGTATCGACCCCGAGCTGGCGAAACGGGATGGGTGAGGCCGGAATCACCGGGCTCCGTCCGGGACGGAGCACGAGGACGAGAATCGCGACCGTCCCCAGGAGAACCAGGCCAGCGGCGCCGATGGGGAACCATGGCACCGGGGCAGCCGCCGCCGTCCGCGGCTCGTAGGCGGTCTGGTCCGCAATCAGGGTGATCCTGGAGCTGGCGTTCACCGCCACGCAGTCCTGCTCGAGCACCGGAGTGCGCAGCCGGAGGTAGGCGCCGTCCGACGGTTCACCGGCCTGGCTCCAATGGAGACCCACCGGTCGCCACCATGATCCGGCGCGCACTTCCGCGTAGTGCATGCTGAAGCAGAGGAGGCTGATTCCGCTCGGGCTGTCGATCTCGAAGACGGCATCCGGCTGGGGGCGATCGGGCAGGTCAAAGCGCGCATCGGTAATGGCGATGCCAGCCACATGCGTCCGGTTAAAGAGGCCGCGTCCGCGGCTTCGGGCATCCGGGGTCCCGACAATGGCCGACCCTGGTGGGGGCGCCCCGGCCGTGAACCAGTGCTGCAAGAACTCGGCCACCCCCCGCGGAACATTGCCCGTAGGCGGCGTCGGCAGGGGCGCCGCCGGGACATACCCGTCTGCGTCGGGCTGGGGGAGGACCATGGCCTCGCTGTCGTAGTCGCGGGTAAAGGTTTCGATCGCCAGCTGCCAGGGGGCATCCACCGTTGCCCTGGTGAACACCAGGAACTGGCCGAATCGTTCGGTGCTGGTCTTCTCGCCCGAGGAGTTGAGGTGGGCGATGAAGAACGCGGGAAACTGGTACTGGCGAGTCAGCGCCACGGAGATCGCCTCGACTTGACGAGGGGCTTGCGCGGCTGCCCAGGATCCGAGTTGCCCCCGCAGCCAGTAATCGTCGAGCTCCTTGGCGGCGCCAGTCTCGATCACCGGAATCGAGGTCTCCTGCTTGAGAGCGCGGCTGTACTCTCGTATCACCCAGATCAGGTTGGTCACGACCCGCGCTTGCTCAGGGGTGATCACCGGCTGGCCGGGCGGATTGGTCACGGTCAGCTCTGCTGGAACAAACACCGGCATTTGGGGTGCGGGCACCTGGGCGTGGGCAGCCCCCGCCGATGCCGCCGCCAGAGACATAGCTAGGACGCCGGCCGCCAGGAAACGGCCGGCCGACACGTGCACGCGGATGCAACGCCGGCCTTCGGCGGAGTCCTGCCCCCGTCCGGAGTGTTGCCTAGCCGGCGGCCGGGGGGGTCTGGAAGTCGATCGCCAGCCGGGTGGGATTGCTCAGCTCGACCGTCCGGTAGCAGGCCGAGGGGCTCAACCCGATCCCCCAGCTCAGCGTCCGTTCGAAGTCGCCAAGCTGCGCCACCTCGCTGATGAGCACGACTGGCGGCTTCAAGTCCTGGCTGCCCGAGTAGGTGCCATAGGCACTGCCCCCATGGAACACGACCTTGAGGCCCGCCGTCCCCGCCAGCGTCACCGCTTGGCCGATAGGGTCTTTAAAGAACGTGGTGGAGGCTTGTTGGGTCAGCTGATAGGCAGGCAGTCCGACGGGCGATTGGGCCGGCGCATCCGGCCAGGGCGTGAACTCAAAGGTGATGCGGTCAAAGCCGGCCTGATGCGCCACCCGGATGGCGCGCAGGTCGGCGAACGCATTGGTGACGCCGCCCGAACGATCGGTGCAGGTGAAGGCACCGAGGGTCGGGGACGATGACGCACTCGATGCCGGCTGGGTCGAAGATGGTGTGACGGTGGCCTGGGGCGTCCCGCAGGCCGCCAGAGTCAGGACGATCGCCAGCAACAAGGGCCGAGTGGTCATACGACGGTATAACGGCGGAAGGGGCCGATTGGTTCCACATGAGCTCGCGCCAGCACTGCCTCCCCCTGAGTGGGAGGGACATCCAGGGCTTGCGTGCCCTCAGCAGGGACTCAGTACTTATAGATGTGTTGGCGGAACTCGAACGCCTCGTCCGCTCCGGCGAAGGCGTCGATGTCCAGCTCCTTGACCGCGATGTAGGAGGTGGCCAGGCGCTCGCCGAGTGCTTCCGTCAGCACCCGATCGCGCTTCAGGTTGCCCACGGCTTCCTTCAAGCTTTGCGGCAGGCGGTCGCCGCCAATCGCCTGGCGCGCCTTTTCGTCCATCGTGTGGGGGTCGACGGTCACCGGCGGGGGCAGCTGAAGCCGGCGCTGGATCCCATCCAGCCCGGCCGCGATCACCCCACCCAGCGCCACGTAGGGGTTGGCGCTGGAGTCGGACGACTTGAGCTCGATGTTGATCGATTCCGCCTCGTGACCGCGGAAGGTGGATGCCACCCGGAGCGCGCCCTCCCGGTTATCGGGTCCCCAGACCCGGTACGCGGAGGCCCACATCTGCGGCTGGAGTCGGCGGTACGAGTTGACCGACGCACAGGTGAGCGCCACCAGCCCTGGGAGGTGCTCCAGGATGCCCGCCATGAACTGTTTCCCCAGCTCAGAGAGGTAATAGGGGGCGTTCGCGTCGTAGAAGCGGTTCACGGTCCGGTCGCGATTCCACCCGGAAAAGTGGAGGTGGCAGCCGTTGCCGGCCTGGTCTGCCCACGGCTTGGGGGCGAAGGAGGCGTAGAGCCCGTGCTTGAGCGCCACTCCCCGCACCGTCTCCCGGTAGAGGAGGTGACGATCGGCGGCCTGCAGCGCCGGGGCGTGTCGGATGGAGAGCTCCTGCTGGCCCCAGCCCAGCTCGGCGTAGTACTGCTCGACCGTGAGCCCCTGGGCCTCCAGGGCGGCGACGATCTCGTCGATCACGTCCTGGGCCATATCCATGCCGGTGGTCGTGAAGCAGCCGCCGTCATCCAGGGGCACGAAAGCGCCCTCCACCTGGCGCGCCAGCGACCACTCGGGCTCGAAGGCGGCCACGATTTCCAGGTCCTTGTCCGCGGCGCGTTCGATGGTGCGCCGCAGGAAGGCCCTGCCGTCGGCGGCGTACGGCTTGCCGTCCAGCGTCTCCATGTCCACCAGGAGGACGCCGGTGTGGGGCGCGTAGGGCGCGATCACGAAGGTGTCGGGATCCGGGACCAGCCGGATCTCGCCTACCGGCCCCATTCCCTCCACCGTGGCCAGGTGGTCGAGCATGGTGAACGCCTGCATGGCGACCGTCAGGCCGATGCCCGTCTCCAGCCGGTCCTTCAGTCCGGCGATGCCGGTGGCCTTGCCGCGAATGATCCCATCGTTGTCGCAGTACAGGAACCGGACCAGGCGGAGTCCCGCCGTCTCCGCCCGGGCCACGATCTCGCCGCGGCGGACCTCCGGGCCCGCCGCGCGCACCGTGTCACTAATGGTGGAGGCCATCAGGCCTGCGATGCCTGGGCCCGACGGGCCTGGTTCAAACCAAGCACATAGACGACGACCGCAACGGCTAGCGATATCACACCGACTCCCCCGACCAGCCAGAGCCAGTCGCGGTTCCCGATCAGCTGCCCGTTCCAGGAGCCGGTCAGGGTGACCCAGATGCCCACCGCGCTGGCGATGGCCCCCGCCACCGAGGCGACGATGAAGACGCCAATGGGCGCCAACTGCTCGAGCTTGAATTCCTCGGGGTACTTGCCCCGGATAACCAGCACGTCGGCGAACAAGAGGACCATCGAAACGCACCAGATCACGGTGACCGACGCCTGCAGGATGAGGTAGATCTGGGTGCCCAGGTTGATGTTGGCGCCGAAGCCGAAGACGATGAATGTGATCACGGTGATTATTGAGGTGATCGCGGCCTGGGTGAAGACCGCGACATGGGGGACCTTGTTGCGGTTGACCCGGCCCATCACGCCGGGCAGGCGACGGTCCAGTCCGGAGACGAAGAGCAGCCGGGCGAACGAATAGTTGTAGACCGTCGTGTTGAAGAGGAAGAACGCGATCAGGATCAGGGTCACGATAGTGCTGACCACGCTCCCAAGGGACATCTGAACGGCCTGCAGGATGGCGGTGGTCGAGTTGGCGCTGGCCTGCGGCACCACGACCATCGCCCCGAACGTCAAGAGGAGATAGCCGGCGATGACCACGATGGAGCCCCAGAAGAGATAGCTAGTGATCGCCCGACGGTCCTTGATCTCGACGCCCATGTTGAGCGGCACTTCGATGCCCAGCAGGGCGAGGATGACCAG
>DASPZT010000249.1:0-2597 GCA_035636135.1 Candidatus Limnocylindria bacterium
TCGGTGACGTAGAGTCCCTTGGCATCCCACACCTGCCCGTCGGGATCGGCAACCGAGGTCGGGCGATCGCGACCGATGCGGCAGGTCGACATCTGGTGGGCACTGAAGAGGCCGACCCGGTTCGCCACCACCCCGCGCCGCTCGACCTCATCCTCGAAGGCGTCCCGGTCGCCCGCCTGGTCCAGCTCCACGGGCGGGGTGTGCAACGATCCCACCCGCCGAGCGCCGGCAGCGAGATGGACGCGGGCGGCGGCGATCATGCCCACCACCAGGTGGCGCTGCTCTTGCTCCCCCACGTGGTAGGTGATCAGCGGGCGGCCATCGCGGTCGACGGTCACCGAGCCCGGATTGCGATCGCGGACGAGCACGATGAAGGATGCGCTGTGGGCGGCCTGGGCGGCCAGCGCGCGATGCTGGTCGCTATCCCACCAGGGGATGGAGGCGGCCAGCAGGCCGGGCAGCACGGGTGGGCACTCCAGGCGAAAGCCGTAGCCCGGGACCAGGTCGGCGAAGGCTTCGCAGACCACCGATTGGGGAACGCCTTCCCAGGCCGGCGTCGGGTCCGCATAGATGCCGGACACGGCCGTGGTCGGATGGAGGTACAGAGTCTGCCCGGCCCGATCGACGGCGATACCGGAGCGCAGCATGATGGCCGGTGAGGCGATGGCGCCGGCTGCCAGCGCCACCAGCGGCGCCCGCACCGTAAACTCGCCGCCATCCGTGCGCCCGATGACCGCGTCCACCCGGCCGTCACGCACCTCGATCCGGCGCGCCTCGCAGCCGTCCAGGATTTGCGCCCCGTCGCGGCAGGCATCGACCAGGTAGGTCCGCAGGGTCGACTGCTTGGCGCCGCGCCGGCAGCCGAACCCGCATCGCCCGCAGTCGCCACAGCCACGGACGTTTCGGGGAATGGTCCGGAATTCCAGGTTCAGTTCGCGCAGGCCACGCTCCAGCGCCGCGTTGGGGCCGTTCCGCGGGCTCTCGCCGGTATCGATGTCCAGGCGCGATTCGACGGCCGCGTAGTCGGGATCGAGGTCGTCGTCGATCCCCGCCAGCGCCCATTCCTCGCGGACCGCAGCCGGCAACCGCAGAGACGTGGACCAGTTGACCACGGTCCCGCCCCCCACGGCGCTCCCCGCCAGGATGGCGATGGCCTTGTCCTCGGTGGACGCGATGCCCCGGTCCAGATAGAGCGAGGTAAAGCCATTGAGCTCCCGGCCATCGAAGGTGCGCTCGGTCCGGACCTGGGCGCGCTCCAGCACCACCACCCGTTTGTGGGCGGCGGCCAGCAAGGCCGCCACCGTGGCCCCGCCGGCGCCCGACCCGATGACGCAAGCGTCCGCTTCGATCGTCTCGCCCGGCGCCGGATGGCGGAGAGCCAGCCGCGGCGGCTCGGCCGGCGCATCCAGGGCCGCGGGCACATAGCCGGTCAGGGCGGCATAGGGGGAATCCTCGGCGCCATACGTGTACAGCAGGGTCAGCCGCTTCAGCACCTGGAACGCCTGGCGCTTTAGGGCAATCGGGCTCTCGGCCCAGCGGCGGAGATACGCCTCGCGAGCCGCCTGCGACAGGGCGCTGAACCGGGTCGGTCTGGCCGCCAGCGCCAGATTCGCGATCGGATTCTCGATCAGGTCGAGCACCTGGTCGAGCTCTTTGATGAGCGCCGGGCGGTCCAGCGCCAGGATCTCGCCGATGATGCGGGCGGGTATCCCCAGCGCTGAGGCCGACGGCAGGGCGCTCCCGCCAGGGACGAACGTGTCGCAGACAGCGGCCAGGGCCCGATTCCGATTAGCGATCGCCGCCAGTGTATCGTCCCGCGCAGGCATGAAACCGCGTCCTGCGAACGGTGTATAGAGGAAGGGACAGATGGCTGAGGCACCGACCGCTCCCGAGACGCCGGCAGACTCGCCGCTGACGATGGACGACGTGATGGCGTCGCCGGCGCACCGGGACCTGTCCACCCCCAAGCTGGCGGTGGGCGATCCCGCGTTTGCCTTCACGTTGCCCCTGCTCGAGGGGCATCGGCAGACCGGCGACCTGGTCAGCCTCGGCGATTTCGCCGGGAAGCGACCCGTCGCGCTGATCTTCGGGTCGTACACCTGACCTCCGTTCCGCTCCCAGTTGGGGAGGCTTCATGAGCTGTACGACCGGTATCGAAGCCTCGTGGCCTTTTTCGTCGTCTATATCAAGGAAGCGCATCCAGAGGATGGCTGGGTGCTGAGCTCCAACCGGGGCCAGGGCATCGCGGTCACGGATCCCGTATCGGACGACGAGCGCAGCCGGGTGGCCACGGCCTGTTCGCTGCAGCTTGAGATTCGCATGCCCGTCTTGCTGGACGCCGTCACCGACCGGGTGGCGCGCGCCTATGGTGCCTGGCCCGATCGGCTCTATCTCATCGGGCGCGATGGCCGGGTGGCCTGGCAGGGCGGGCCCGGACCATCTGGTTTCAAACCGGACGAGCTGGACGTGGCAATCGGCAACGAGCTAGGACACTAGCGCGGCCCGCCGCCCGTGCGCACCACCCGATGGCAGGGGATGACAATGGGCATCGGGTTGGCGCCCAGGGCATTGCCCACCGCGCGCGACGCCTTGGGCCG
>DASPZT010000250.1:0-2868 GCA_035636135.1 Candidatus Limnocylindria bacterium
TCGTCCCCAGCTGGTTCATGGTGCCGAGCAAGCCCGAGGCCCGGCCCCGATCCTCGGCCGGGACGACATCGGGAATGACACCCGTATAGGCGGCCCCCGCCGCGTTGTTACTCAGCTGCACCACGAGGTAGGCCGCGATCAGGGCGAGCGGACCGGCGGCGAACGCCAGCAGGCCGAGGCCGACGATGTTGAGGATGGTGCCTGCCACCATCCAGGGCCGCCGCCGTCCCCAGCGCGACACGGTTCGGTCGCTCAGCCAGCCGACCAGGATGGGGGTGAGCAAGGCAAAGATCCCGCCCGCCGCTGTCACCCGTCCGATCAGCAGATCCGCGCGAGAACCGGCCACCAGCGTGGCGCCGACCGGGATGAGGGAGATGTAGATGGGCTGCCAGTGCGCGCCGCCGCCAAACCAGAAGGCGTTGATGGCGGCCAGCCGGCCAAAGCTGAGCCGGCTGGTGTGCAATGCACGACTCGGCGTGACGGACATCCCCTTGCTAACGCCCCGGGGTCCGAATCGTAACTGTCTTCAAATTCCCCGCCCTCCCGTGACGGGGAGGGAAATTGTCAGAGGAGCGTTGTATTGCTGCACGACCACCTTCCCAGACGGGTGGGAAAATTTTTTCGGACGCCCCACAAGGGGGGAAGCGGACCGGCTCACCGTCCCGGGTGCACACCACATCGGTCACCTGCTCGCCGACCGGCTCCAGATTCCGCGCTTCCATCCTCACCTGCCCCACACCATCGCAGCGACGAAGAGATCCGTTTTCGTGTTAGCTTGCGACCATGGGCCAGTTTCGGGTTCCGTTTCACGAGCGGACCTGCCCTAGTAAGGGCGGCTTCCCCGACCAGCCCTTGATGATCTCTTGACCACCTGCGCCAGCTGCGGCAAGGACGTGGCTCAAGACATTGAGGTGTGCGGTAATTGTGTGACGGCAGTACAAGGGAGGGGGCCCGGTGGTGGTCTGGGGTCTCTCGGAGCCAGGCTCCAGCAATTTCTGGACGAGGGGCCCCAGGCTCTTCGGAGAGATGTAGAGGAGGCGGTCGCCGATCTGCTTAAGGAAGTGTTGGGGGCCGATGAGAAGGTCCTGGCTAGCGGGGCCAGCTATCTCGGTACTGATGGCAGTTGGCGGGAACAGCACGACTGGGGGGTAATCCTAAGGGAGTTTCGAGCACGAGTCGTCGGTGGCGGTGCAACGCAGGCCGACACTTGCTTTGTCGCCGTAACAAATGCAAGGTTTCTCCTGTTTCAGCTTGGCTCCAAGTTTCCGGGCACAAAGTGGTGGGGGCGACTAAGCCTTGTCGAACCTCGAGCGAATGTCTCAGTGACGGACGTAGAGACCAAGTCAGGCTCTGTCACAATGACCGTTCACGGGCCAGGTCGAAGCGTGGTATTCCTGGACTTCCGAAAACCTTGGCTCGCTAGTGGGGCGGCAATCCGAGATGCTTTAGCGGACCGAACAGTCGCCTCCTAATTGGACGACTTCCTTCACTCTCGGTCTCCCAATGGCCCAGCTTTACGGCGGTCGTGGGCGTCGACGAAGTAGTCGACCCGCTGGGCCCGGTGGGTCTGGGCTAGGGCCTGACCCCGACCAGCCTCTTGGCGGCGGCGACGATATGCCGCGCCGAAATCTCGGCCGCGTCCATCAACTCCTGCGGCTTTCCGGACCCGGGCAAGGCGCGCACCGCCAGGTGCACCAGCTTGGGGTGCAGCTCGTCGGCGGCCATCGCCTCCAGCACCGCCGCGCCCAGGCCGCCCTCGGCGTAGTGGTCCTCCACCACTACGAAGTGCCCGTCGGTCGCGCGCGCCGCGTCCCGCAGCGTCTTCCGGTCGACGGGTTTCACCGAGTACAGGTCGATGACGCGGACCTTGATGCCTTCCGCCGCCAGCTCCTTGGCGGCCTCCAGGCAGTTATGCAGTGTCACGCCGGCTCCGATCAGCGCCACCCGATCGTCGTCACTGCTCAGGAGCACCTTGGATCCGCCCACCGGGAATCGCTCATCGGCGCCGTAGAGAACGGGATAGGCGCCCCGGGTGGTGCGCATGTACACGATGCCCTGCCGGTCGGCCATTTCCTTGACCAGGTGCGCCGCCGAGGTGGCGTCGGATGGGTAGAGGACGGTCGACCCTTCGACGGCCCGCATGGCCGCCAGATCCTCCAGCGCCATCTGGGACGGCCCATCCTGGCCGATCTCGACCCCCGCGTGCGAGCCAGACAGGCGGATGTTGGCCCGCGAGATGGCCGCCATCCGGATGAAGTCGTAGGCGCGGCTGAAGAACGCGGCGAAGGTAGAGGCGAAGGGAACATAGTGGCGCACGCTCATCCCCACCGCGGTCGCCACCAGTTGCTGCTCGGCGATGTACAGCTCGAAGAAGCGATCCGGATAGGCCTTCTTGAACTCGTCGGCAAAAGTGGAGTTGCTGACTTCCCCGTCCATGGCCACCACATCGGGGCGGGCGCCCAGGGCCTTCAACGCGTCGCCGTAAGCCTTGCGGGTGGCGACCTTGGCACCCTTCTCGTAGACGGGGAGCTCGACCCGAGCCGACCCGTTGTGCTGGATGGCCGGCTCGCCGTGCTCGGGCTTGGCCACCGTGACCCGGAGGTCGCGCATGCCGCCCAGCTCTTTGATGGCCCGCTCCGCCATGTCGGGAGGCAGCGGCTTGCCGTGCCAGTCCTCCTTGTCCTCGACCTCGCTGAACCCCTTGCCCTTCTTCGTGCGAGCGATCACCACGGTAGGCCGGCCGGTGGTCTCGCGCGCTTCGCCCAGCCCGCGGTCAATCTGGGCGAGGTCGTGGCCATCGATCACGGTGGCGTGGCAGCCGAACGCTTCCACCCGGGCCTTGTAGGCGTCGATGTTCCACTGCAGCTC
>DASPZT010000251.1:0-9475 GCA_035636135.1 Candidatus Limnocylindria bacterium
TAATAGGCACGGACGTCCTGCTTGAATTCCGCCAGGTCCGCCAGCGCGGGCGGTGCCAACCAGGGCGGTCGCAGGTTTGGTGCACGGTCGAGGGGCAGGGCGATGGCGGATCTCCTGGGCAGGGGTGATCAGGGGTCGGCCACGATGCAACGGAGAAACGCAGGAGTTCCCGACGCTAGGCGGCCGCGGCGACAGGCTCGGCTCGGGGGATGGCCAGTCGCCGATGCGGCAGCCAGGCGATCAAGAGCAGCCAGGCCACCTCCCAGGCCACGAACAAGGGCTCTGTCCCCAGGCTGAACCGGAACAGGATGCTCGGTCCGGTCAGGTTTCCAAACAGCGCCAGGATGGCATAGCCGAGCGCCAGGTGGACGCGTCCTTGGATGGGCGGCCCGGTCCGCAGGTAGAGCCAGGCGGCCACCACGGCGGTGGTCAGATCCTCGAGATGGATGAACGGCGTAACCAGCAGCGATCCGATGAGGCCCGCCACGATGGGGAGCTCCGGTCCCTCGCGGCGATGCCGGTAGGCGGCCAGCAGCGTCACCAAGATGAGGAAGCCCTGCGCCGCCGCCGCCAGCCAGCTGTGGCTCAGGATCCCGGCCACGGAAAGGGAATTGGCGACCATGTAGTCCGCCGCGCGACTGCCCACCGCCATCTGGAGGCGATCGACGTACGCGTGCACGCCCGAAGGCCCGACGCTGGCGATGGCGACCCCACCGATGACGGCCATCCCCGCGGCCCACACCACGAACGTCCGCCGGAAGCCGGCCACCAGGAGCGCGAAGGGAACCAGCAACGCCGCCTGCGGCCGGATCGCCAGGACCAGCAGGGCCAACCCGGCGAGAAGTTCTCGCCGAGTCCGGAGGAACCACCAGGCGGCCGTGACTCCGGCGAGGATGCCGATCAGGACGTGGGCCAGCAGCAGGCCAAAGGACACCGCGGACGTGCCGATGGCCGCCGCCAGGAGCGTCCACCGCTGCAGGCGGGATCCGGGGGCGATCATGGTCCAGACCCAGAGGAAGAGTCCCAGCATGAGGGTCGCCCACAGGGCGAAGGCGATCGGAAACGGCAGGAGGCTGAAGGGCACCACCACCCACGCCAGCGGGGGTGGGTAGATGACCGGGAACATGGGCAGGACGTCGGCCCCGCCCAGCGCCTGCCACTCGCGCTCCTCGACCTTCAGGTTGTACAGGCTGCTCCAGCCGTCGTGCACCCCGATCCGCGCGTCCAGGTAGTAGTCGCCGAAGTTCGTGTACCCGGGCCGCTGCAAGCCCACGCCCCAGTGAACCAACCCGATGGCCGCTGGCACGAGGCTCGCCAGGAAGAGGGTGATGGCCAGCGTTCGACGCAGGCGTGGGCTGGCCGTCCAGGATCGCGCGAGCGCCGGCATCGGCTTCAGGGGATTCAATTCGCCAGGGTGCAACGGGGGCATGACGGGTTTCTGCCGCCGGCCCGCGGCGCCTGCGCGCAAATTCCGTCGGGCCCCGGAGTTGGGAAGACTATGGACCCCGTGCTGGGCGTGATCGTGCCTGCCTACAATGAGGCCGCCACCCTGGCGGGCGTGCTGGAGCGTGTGCTCCGGCAGCCGAGCGTGGCGCAGGTGGTCGTGGTGGACGACGCCTCGACCGACGGCACCTCCGAGATTGCCCAGCAGTTCCGCTCCAATCCTCGGGTGCGGGTGCTCCACCATCCGGTCAATCGGGGCAAGGGGGCGGCCATCCAGACCGGACTGGAGGCGGTCACCGCGCCGCTGGTCGTGATCCAGGATGCGGACATGGAGTACGACCCGCTCGAGTACCAGCGGCTGATTGCGCCCATCCTCGAGGGTCGGGCCGACGTCGTCTACGGCGTGCGCGGCTTTGCCAGCCAGACGGCGTATTCCTACTGGTTCGTGATTGGCAACCGCCTGGTGACCACCGCCACCAACGTGCTCTTCAACTGCTACCTCAACGACATGGAAACCGGCTTCAAGTGCATGCGCACCGATCTCATGCGCCGGCTGCGGCTCTCCGGCAACCGCTTTGACATCGAGCCCCAGATCACCGCGCGCGTGCTCCGGTTGGGGTACCGGATCCACGAGGTACCGATCGGTTACTACGCCCGCAGCCGCGAGGAGGGAAAGAAGCTCACCTGGCGGGATGGGGTGAAGGCGCTGGTCACCCTGGCGCGGCTCCGGCTGGCGTCGCGGCGGGCCTTGTTCGGGGATGAGGACGCGTATCACCGTGAGCGGCTGGCAGCCCTCCGGAGCCACCGGCGCCTACCCGACCTCCCAACCGACTCGTCGGCGGCCGCTTAGCACCTGCTCGCGGCACCGACGTGTGTCCGGCGTCCGCCATCGATGCGTTCGCGGACGGTCGCTCTGAACGATTTCGGTGTGGGGCGGAACCTATAATGTCGACTGCACTCCGGAGTAGCTCAACGGTAGAGCAAGGCGCTGTTAACGCCGAGGTTGCTGGTTCGAATCCAGTCTCCGGAGCCAGTCATCGGTCAAGGCCCAGGACTCCGGGGTTAGCCGGAGCAGCTCTTGCAGGCGGAAGGCGATCGGGGCCCGCAAATTTCGCGCTGGCCCCGAGTTGGGAAGACTGTGGACCCCACCCTGGGTGTGATCGTGCCTGCCTACAACGAGGCGGCCACCCTGGAAGCCGTGCTGACGCGGGTGCTGCGCCAGCCGAGCGTGGCCCAGGTCGTGGTGGTGGACGACGCCTCGACCGACGGCAGCTTCGACATCGCGGAGCGATTCCGGAACGACCCTCGGGTCCAGTTCATCCGGCACGACCGCAACCGGGGGAAGGGCGCGGCCCTGCAGACCGGGCTGGCGGCCGTCTCCGCTCCGTTCGTTGTCATCCAGGATGCGGACCTCGAGTACGACCCGCTCGATTACGCCAGGCTGATGGCCCCCATCCTCGAGGGGCGCGCCGACGTCGTGTACGGGCTGCGCGGCTTCGCCGGGCATACCGCGTACAGCTATTGGTTTGTGATGGGAAACCATTTCGTGACCACGATCGCCAACATCCTCTTCAACTCGTACATCCAGGACATGGCCACCGGGTTCAAAGTCATGCGCACCGAGCTGATGCGGCGGTTGAATCTGCACGCCGACCGGTTTGACACCGATGCCGAAATCACGGCCCGACTGCTCCGCCTCGGCTACCGCATCCACGAGATCCCGATCACCTACTACGCGCGCAACCGGGAGGAGGGAAAGAAGGTGACCTGGGTGGACGGACTCCGGGCGCTGGCCACCATGCTCCGGATCCGGCTGGCGACCCGGCGGGCGCTCTTCGGGGAGGCCGACACCTACCACCGCGAACGCCTGGCCATCCTGCGCAGCCAGCGGCATCTGCCAGACCTTCCGGGCGACTCCTCGCGGGCTGCCTAGCCCACTACTCCAGGTTGGTCGTGTCCGGCGCCCAGAGGTAGACTCCGCCGGTCGTCAGCGGAGGCCGACCCAGCAGCCGGGTCAGGAAGTCGACCATGGCCGCCTCGTTCGCCATCGGGCCTACCACCACGGTGTGCACGCGCCAGCCCCGCAGCTCCTCCAGGAGTTGCTGCCGGTACGAGGCCGACAGCGGCGGCCGATCCCCATATAGTTGAATGGCCACCATGGCGGTCTGTAGCCGCGAGGGCGCGGGGCTGAGCCAGTTGGGCCCGTACGCATAGCCGTCCGGCATCCGAAACCGCAGGCCCGCCTGCGCCTGCCAGCCCATGGCGTCGGACCCGGTGTAGGCCTGGGAAAACGGGGCGACCAGCACCACGCTGCCGGCTGCCACCTGGCTGACGGCCCCGGTGGTGAAGAAGGCGGGGGGTGTCACCGGCCGAGCCGGGAGCGGGAAGGGCAGGATAGCGATCAGCGCCAGGCCGCTGACGCCCAGCGCGAACCGGCGCTGGCTGCCGGAACCCGAGGCCAGGCCATGGTCGACAAAGAGCGCCACCAGCAGGCCGGCCAGCAGGAAGGCGGGCCCCATCAGCCGCACGGGCAGTACGTGATCAAGCCCGGGAGCCCACCCCAGAAGGCTCCACGGCATCGGCAGCCCGACTGGCCGGCCGATTACCCGGAGCCCTGATCCCATCGACAGGACGACCATGGCCACGGTCAGCAGGAGGGCCCACCGCACGATCCGCCGTGACCACTGCCGGCGGGCCATCCAGTACATCAGCCCGATCAGCGGCACTCCCAGGTAGGCGCCGTTCTCCATCGGCCCGCTGACGTAACGGCTGAGATCCACCGCCGCCCCGGGCGCCACCAGCTGGCGCTCGGTCGGAAGGACGAGTCCCAGCAGGTTGGTCTCGTAGATCCAGGTCGGTTGCAGCGGCCCGTGAGCCTGCTGCGGCCCAAAGAGCTGCACCATCACGGGATACGCCGCCAGGATGGCAAACGTCAGCGCCGCCACCCCGAAGGCGCGAGCCACATGCGGCAGGCGGCGTCCCACCTGGTCAGGGTTCAAGGCCGCCAGCATGACCATTCCCAACACCGCCGTGATGCCGCAGATGGCGAGCAGCTCCTCGCCGATCAGCAGCTGCGCCGCGCCCAGCGCGCCCAGCGCCAGTCCGATGGGCACGGCTCGCCGGCGCTGCCGAACCACGATTTCGTCGAGGGTCATCCAGATGAGCGGGACCAGGGCGGCGAACGCGAGCTGGAGATGGCCCAGCGACTGGGTGATGACAAAGGGTGAAAAGCCAAAGACCGCCCCGCCCACCAGTGCCGCACTCGCACGCATGACATGGCGCCGCAAGGCCAGGAAGGCGGTCCAGGCGGTGAGCGCCGGTGCCAGCGTGGTGAGGATGTTCAATGCCACCACCGGTCCCGCGGTCATCGTCACCGGGGACACCAGCAGCGCCAGCAGCGGAATTGACGTGTTCCACATGAGGTTCACGCCGCCCGGATAGTTGATGTAGTCGGAGACGAAGAGCGGCTGGCCGTGGGCGAGGGCGAACGCATACCAGCGCAGGAACCAGAGGAACTGCGGCACATCCAGGGAGTTGCCGATGGCCGCGCTGGCCGGCGCCTGCCAGACCCGCATGCACACGATTACCCCCAGCCCGCTGAACAGCAGCAGGCTCACCGCCGCCGGGTGCCGGCCCAGCAGCGCGCGGAGGCGGCCCCGGGGCGATTCCTCAGAGGGGGCGAGCTGGCGGCGGGGCAGCATTATTGACCGAATAACGGTCGATCTGCGCCAAAGCTGCCGGCACATCCCACCACACGTCGACCCCGTCGCCCGCCGACGGCGCCCGCCCCAGCACCGCGCTCAGCAGCTCGACCGCCTGGTCCCGATGCGCCATCGGGCCGACCACGACGGCCTCCACATTCCACCGGCGCAGGTCAGCCCGGATCTCGCGGGCCACGCTCGCGTCCACGGCCGCCAGCGGGGCGCTGCCGTCGGCCAGCCGGACCAGGGCGAACTCGGTCGCCGAGGGCGGCGGATAGAGCGGGTATGGACTGGGCACGAAGGCCTCCCCTTCGGGCATCCGAAACCACATGGCGGCTTCCGCCTGCCAGTACATCGCGTCGGCCGACCCCACCACGGCAAAGGGCGCCACCAGGATGACACTGCCTTCCGGAAGCGCATGCAGGTCGGACGGTCGGCTGAAGAATCCCGGGGTGGCGATGGGCGACGTCAGCAGCGGGACCGCCGGACAGAGGGCCGCCACACTCAGCCCGACGGCTATCGCCCCCCAAAGCCGCGGCCGCCATCCCGGGGTGGCCAGGGTGGCGTCGACGAAGACTGCGACCAGCAGCCCCACCAGCAAGAACACCACCAGGGTGAGGCGGACGGGGAGGATCTCATGAACCAGGGGGATGGCGCTCGTCAGCGCCCAGGGGAGTGGCATCCGCGTGTCCACTCCGGCCACGTGCAGGGTATCGCCCAGCGAGAGCAGCGCCAGCGTGCCACCCGCAATGGCCGCCCACCGAACGACCGGAAGCCCCCAGCTGCGGCGAACCAGCAGGGCCAGCAGCGCGATCAGCGGAACACCGAGGTAGGCCGTCCGCTCCGATCCGTATCCCGCCAGGTGATCGGAGAGGTGAGTCACCGCCGCCGGCGCAATCAGCTGCACCCCGGTCGGCAGGAGGAAATTGAGCAGGTCGCTCACGTAATAGTTCGACGGCTGGAGCGGCCCATAGACCCGCTGCGGACCGAGGAACTGGATGCCCAGCGGCAAGGCCGCCGCCACCAGGAAGACGGCGGCCGCCAGCCCCAGCACCGGCAGGGCCGGCTGCAGTCGCGGCCACATGGCCTCGCGTTGCAAGAGGCCCGCGGTCACCAGTCCAACGGCCGCGGCCACGCCCACAATGGCCAGCACCTCTTCGCCGGTCATCAGCTGCGCGGCCCCCAGGGCGCCCAGCCCGACGCCCAGCCACAGACTCCGCCGCTGCCTGACCAAGACCTCATCCAAGAGCAGCAGGGCCAGTGGGGGCGCCCAGGCCATGGTCAGGTGCACATGCCCCAGGGACTGGCTGACCATGAAGGGCGAGAAGCCATAGAGAGCTCCGCCGATGAGCGCGGCCGGCCGGCTCTGGACGTAACGGGACAGCGCCAGGAAGGCACACCAGCCCGAGAGGGCGGGGCCGAGGGTGGCCAGCAGGTTGTACGCGACCATCGGGCCGGCGGTCAGCGTCACGGGAGCCACCACCAGGCTAGGCAGCGCAATCGACGTGTTCCACATCAGGTTGACGCCGTCCGGGTAGTCCAGATGGGCGGTGAGCAGCGGGTTCCACCCATGGGCAATCGCGTGCGGGAACCACCGGATGAACCAGCTGAAGAAGAACGGGTCACCGCCGTCTCCGCCAACGGTTCGCTGACCCGGTGGCAGCCACAGCGGCAGGAAGAGCAGGAGGGCCAGGAACAGATAGCCCGCCAACGCAGCAGCCCAGGGAGGAAGGCGGCGCCCGAACCAGCTCACTCCTGCTGCAACGCGCGCAGGCGTGCGGGTTGGCGTCTCCCTAGCCGGCTTCGGCCAGATCGGTTCGAGGTCGGGCAACGCCAGCCGGTAGGGGGAGTCTGATGGGGAGCCAGCCAAGGACCAGGATCAACAAGGGGAGCGGCGTGAAGAGGAGGAGACTGGCCAGGTACCCGGTCAGCCCCAGCGCGCGTTCAAACGGCCGCCATCCAGATCGAAGCGAGAGCCAGGCAGCCGGCAGCAGCATGGCCAGATCCTGCGCGTGCACAAAGGGCGTCACCAGTAAGGATGCAGTGATGCCGGCCGCGATCGGGAACTCCGGTCCGCCGGCCCGCCGGCGCCAGCAGACCGCCAGCGTGATCGCGGTCACGGCCAGTTGGGCCGCGTGCGCCAGCAGACCCTGGCCGAGCCATCCCGCCAGGGTCAGCCGGACCGGGACCACGAAGCTATCCAGGGACTGCGTCGCCTGGTAGAGGCGTGACCCGTAGGTGGCCAGCCCGCTCGGGCCCAGCGTGAGCAGACAGATGGCCAGGATGCCGCCTGACCCGGTCAACCAGCCGAGGAACATCCGCGTGCGCCCACCGGCCAGGACGGCCAGCGGGACGAGGAAGGCCAGCTGCGGCTTGAGGGCGATGAGGGAGAGGGCCAGGCCAGCGATGAACGGGCGCCCGCGCTGCACCAGCCACCAGCTGCCAGCCACGGCGGCCGCCACCACCACCACCACCTGACCAAGGAGCAGCCCGAACGCAACCACCGGCACGGCTCCGGCAATGGCGAGGTGCATCCCACGGACCGGCCAGCGGTACTCGGGGACGCACAGCCACCAGGTGGCCGCCAGTGCAACGAGCAGGAGCGCGGTCCACAGGGCGATCGCCACCGAAAACGGCAATAGGGCAAACGGCGCGACCAGCCAGGCGACCGGCGGCGTGTAAATCTCCGGATAGAACAACGTCGGCCCCAGCGCGTGCCATTCCTGGCGCTGGAAGTTGAGGTCGTAGAGCGAGCCCCATCCGTGATGCAGACCGATACGGGCAAACACGTAGTACAGAGCGAAATCTCCCTCCAGGGGACGCCGCTGGATGAACTGGACGATCGCGATCAGGTTGCGTCCGGTCAGGATGCCGGCCACCACCGTGACCACCAGGGCGGGCCAGTCGGCTCGTCGAAGAGCGGGGAACCGGCCAGCAACGCTCACCCAGGAACAACCACCTTGGGCGGGTCCTCCTGCGGCGCGGGGGCCGTGGGCTGGCGCCGCCAACGTTTGCCCGGGCAGGGGCGTGGTATATCTCTATCGGCGGTCTGCGGACTCTAGAGGAGGGTGTTGACCATGGGAATCTTCCGCCAGGAAGTCAAACGCGAGTTCATCGCCCGGCCGGATCCCGCCAAGGGGCAGATCCTCTTCAAGTGGCCGGACCGGAACATCCGCAAGCTGAGCCAGTTGACGGTCGAGCAGGACGAGCTGGCGGTCTTCTTCCGCGATGGTCGCATCCAGGGCACCGTTCAACCGGGCCGAGTCACGCTGGACTCATCGGAGATCCCCTTCCTGGGCCGGCTGGTGGACGCGGCCACCGGCGGCAACCTGTTCGTGACCGAGCTCTACTTCATCTCCACCCGCGAGTTCCCGAATCTCCCATTCGGTGGCACGGTCGACAACGTCGTTGATCCCCAAACCAACCTGGGCGTCGGCCTGCGGGTGTTCGGGGAGTACTCGCTCAAGGCGGTGGAGCCACAGTCGCTCATCGTCAACCTGGTGGGGACCCAGCAGCTCCAGTCCAACGACCAGATTACGGACTGGATGCGCGAGCAGCTGCTGAAGACGATCCGGACCGACGTGGTGACCCATATCGTCAGCAGTGGCTGGCCGTTGCTGGGCATCGCCGCCCACATCGATGAGATCGAGACCGAGACCATCGCAGCCGTCCAGCGCCATATCTCCAGCTACGGGCTGCAGATCGTCCGGCTCGGGAACTTCACCATCACCCTGAAGCCCGAAGACGAAGATCGGCTGAAGACCTACCTCAAAGACGTGCAGTACACCAAGCTGGCTGGCGGCTTCCAGAGCTATGCCGCCGGTGAAGCACTGCTGGGCGCGGGCCAGGGACTGGCCCAGGGGCCGGGCGCGGGCGGGGTCAGCCCCGCCTTCCTGGGCGTGGGGCTGGGGATGGGTCAGCTGGTGGCGGGCCAGGCCGGCCAGACCATGGCCAGCCAGAACCAGATCATGGTTCGGTGCCCCCGCTGCAGCGGGCTCAACGCCGAGAACGCCAAATTCTGCAGCCATTGCGGACAGGCGCTGTCTCCGGCGCCCCCGCCGGCGGGTGCCACGGTGACCTGCCCGAAATGCCAGACCAGCAATGCGGCCACCGCCAAGTTCTGCTCCAGCTGCGGCCAGTCGTTGACCGGCGAGAGCGCGCCGGCGACCGCGCCGGCCTCGTCGTGATCGGACGCCAGCGGCTGCTGACGGCGGCCGGGTTGGCCCTGGTGGCGGCCCTGGGCACGCCACTGGGTGTCCTAGCCCGCGGCGGCAGCGGCCAGTATTTCGGCGGCGGCGGGGGAGGGGGAGGCGGCGGCTTCTTCGGGGGCG
>DASPZT010000252.1:0-3164 GCA_035636135.1 Candidatus Limnocylindria bacterium
TGGCACGACATCCTCAGCAGTCCTCTTCCTCTCCTCGCTAGAGGCGGGGGCACGGTTCCCCGCTAGCGCCTGCATGGCGCGAGGGTTGGTGAGTGCTCACCCGCCTCCGGCTCGGTTAGCCCATATTGTTGGGCTTAGGCAGGTATTGAGGGTTACCGGCGTGGGGAGCCGTTTCCCGCGACGTTCGCGCTTGCTTCGCCCATTTCGTGGGATAGGCACGAACTGGAAACCGGACTCGGTGCGACCATTCCGCCCGACCTGAGCACGTTTTGGGACCATGCTGGCGGAGCCCGTCTCTTCGTGGACGCGGAATACGGACAGTGGGGACTGGCCCTCTGGTCCGCCCCGGACGTCAAAACCAACAGTCCCGCAGATGTGGCCAAACGCCCGAATGACTGTATCTCCGGCGATGTTTTCGTAGGGAAGTTCATCGGCGACCAGGATCGGTTGCTCGTGAGATGCAAGTCTGACCAGCCAGACTTTGGGCAGGTGCTCGTGGCATTGCCTATCGATCCCCGACCTTTGTGGCCGGTAGTGGCCGAATCATTGGGGGAGTTCTTGATGAAATATGTGGAGGCATCGGGGGACAAGTACTGGTCGTGATACGACACATCCCTCCATTCAGCTCTCCCTCCCCCTTGCTTGCGGGGAGGGCGGGGTGGGGGTGTCCTCGCAACGTACGATGAGTGCCTCAACCAGCCACAAGGAGGATCCGGATGGAGCAAGTCCTGACGATCTCAACCACGTGGGGCACCAGCGACCCGACCAAGGCGACGATTCCCTTTCACCTGGCTCGCGGCGCCAAGCAGGCGGGCACCCAGGTTCGCGTCGTGCTCGCCGGCGACTCGACCGAGCTGATCCGCGCTGGCGTGGCCGAAACTGTCCGGGGCAAAGGGGTGCCGCCGTTGAAGGAGGTCCTGGACTTTGCCCGAGACAACGGCATCGCCATTCACGTTTGAAAGGGCTGCGCCGAGGCCCGTGGGGTCTCGCAAGCCGAGGTCGACGCCGTCAAAGGATCGTGGCTCGATCCGCAGGGTTGGGCGCGCCTGATCATGGAGGGGCGCAACATCGCCTTCTGACTATCCGGCACCTCGGGCCGCGGCCCGTACCCGCAGAATCCGGGCCTCGATCTTGTGCTGGCGGGCGGCCTCTGCCATGGCGCGACCCACGGACACCGCTTTCCGGTCGACGACCGCCAGCACGCTCCCGCCGGCCCCGCTGAGGGCGGCCCCCAGGGCGCCCGCGCCGAGGGCGGCCGCGATCACGTCATCCAGGTAGGGATAGGCCTGGCGGCGACCCGGTTGGTGCAGCCGGTCCTGCATGGCGCTGGCCAGTAGCTGCCCGTCTCGACGGCTACAGGCGATCACCCATTCGGCCACCCGGGCCATATTGAAGATGGCATCGGCCCGATCGGGTCGCTCCGGGACCAGCCGGCGGGCTTGCTCGGTCGGCGATACGGCCTCCGGCACCAGCAGGACGCAGCGCCAGGCCGCGGGCCAGCTCAGGCGATGGACGCGGACGCCACCCTGGTCGGGGACCGCCACGCAAAAGCCGCCGTACAGGGCCGCCGCCAGGTTGTCGCCATGCCCTTCCAGTGGGAGGGCGAGTTCCAGGGCGCGCTGGGTGGTCAGCCGCAGGCCGCGCAGCCGGGCGCCCACCAGGACGCCGGCCGAGATGGCGGCGGCGCTGCTCCCCAGCCCCCGGCCGATCGGGATCTTGCTCCCCACGGTCAGGTCCAGGCCCTCCAGCGAGCGCGCCCAGCCGCGGAAAGGCTCCTGGGCCGCTCGGACGATCAGGTTGGTCTCGTCCATCGGCACGTCCTGGGCGCCCTCCCCGATCCAGCGGATCTGGGTTTGGGCTGCTTCGTGCCCAAAAACCCAGAGTTGGAGATCGAGGGCCAGGGCCAGGACGTCGAATCCGGGCCCCAGGTTGGCGGAGGAGGCAGGCACCCGGAGCCGGACCGCGCGAGCCATAAAGTGCCTCCCATCTTGACACCGTGGGTGTCAGGGGTTACTTATGGTTCACACAAGTACCGGAAGGAGGAGGGTCTTCATGGCCACTACGACGATCGCCGCGCCCAGGACGGGGGAGTTGCTCTCGGAGCGTATTGCTCCCGGCATCCTGCCCAAGGTCCTGGGCCCGTTCGACATGGTCGCCATCTTCGTCGCCATTGTTCTCTTCGCGAATCAGGGTTCCGTCATCCAGGCCGCCGGCGCTGCCGGGTTCGTCTACTGGATCCTGGGCTTTGTCACGTTCCTCATCCCTGGCGCCATCGTCACCGGCCAACTCGGCCTGATGTTCCCCGGCGAAGGCTCCATCTATGTCTGGACCAACAAGGCGCTGGGCGGCTTCTGGGGCTTCTTCGCCGGCTTTGCCGCCTGGTGGCCGGGGGTTCTGGTCATGGTCGCCACCGCCGACTTGATCGTGACCATGCTCCAGTTCCTTAACGGGAACTGGCTGCAGCAACCGTGGCAGCAGGGACTGGTCATCCTGGCGGTGATCTGGTTCAGTACAGTCCTTTCTATCCTTCGTTTCCGCGTCACCCAGAACATGGTGAACACGGTCTTCGTCATCTACGGGGCCGCCATTGCGGCGGTCGGCCTGGCCGGCCTGGCCTGGCTGTTGGGCGGGCATCCGGTCGCCAACGACTTCTCGCGGAACGCCTTCGGGCTGAACGGCGGCAACGCCACCTTTTATGGGCTGGTCATCCTCGCCCTGCTGGGCATCGAAGTGCCGCTCAACATGGGCGTCGAGATCAAGGACCGTCGGGCGATCACCAGCTATCTCTTCTGGGGCTCCATCGTGGTCATCGCCGGCTATCTTCTCTTGACGTTCGGGGCGATGGTCGTGGTCCCGCAGGCCAGCGCCAACTCGACCACCGCCATCCTGCAAGCCGTTCAGATGTCCCTTGGGAGCGTGGTCAGCACTATCGTGGCCCTGATCCTGATCGCGTTCTTCCTCTTCAATACCACCGTCTACAACTATTCGTTCGCGAGGCTGCTCTTCGTCTCTGGACTGGACCGTCGCCTGCCCGGCGTGATGGGCCGGGTCAACCGCAACAGGGTCCCCCATGTCGCGGTCTTCACCCAGGCCGCGATCACCTCAATAATCACCGTGATCACATTCATCGTCTTCGGCTTCGGCGCCAACATCAACCTGGGCAC
>DASPZT010000253.1:0-4935 GCA_035636135.1 Candidatus Limnocylindria bacterium
CGTATTGCCGCCGGAGCTCCTCTACCCGCGCCTCCAGAACGTCCCGACTCGGGATTACCGCACTCTGTGGCGACGCGGCGGCGCTGAGCCGGCTCTCCAGCGGCCGGTTCCGAAAGTAGGCGTCGGACTCCGCCGAGGTCACCCGGCTGACGGTGCCGCTGACCCGCACCTGCCGTCCCAGCTTCCCCCAGTAGAAGACGAGAATGGCCCTCGGATTGTCGGCCAGCTCCTTCCCCTTCTGGCTCTCGTGGTTGGTGAAGAAGACGAACCCGCGGGCATCCACGCCTTTCAGGAGGACCATCCGGGCCGAGGGGACACCAGTTCGGGTGGCGGTGGCCAGGGTCATGGCTTCGGGAAGCGGATCGCCGGTCGCCCGAGCGTCGGCGAACCAGCGCTGGAACTGGACGATCGGATCCGGATCGACGTCGGCTTCGCGCAACCCGGCGCCGTCAGCCGTCGAGGCCATGCTCCTGAAGGTGCGTGCGCATGCTGCGCGGCGCGAAGCCGAAGATCTTCTGGACAGAGTCCAGATCGGTCGCGTTGTCGAAGTCGAAGAGCTCCAGGGTGGCCGGCACCAGCGGCGGATTGGGGAGCACGCTCATGACCCCGGCTGCGACTCGGGCCAGCGGCAGGGGCACCGACACCATGGATCGGCGGCGATGCGCGGTCTCCAGGATGAGGCGCACCACCTCCGTGTACGGGAGTTGTTCCGGGCCGCCCAGGTCCATCGCCCGGCCGTCCCAGGCTGGCCTTTCAACGCACAGCGCCAGGCAGGTGCACAGGTCCTCCACCCACAGCGGCTGCAACTTGGTCCGCCCGCTTCCAAGGATCGGCATCACGGGGCTGGTCCGCGCCAACTTCGCAATTGCCGCCGGAAAAGGCGCGCCGTCGCCAAATAGGATCGACGGCTGGGGCGACACCCATGCCAGCCCGCTCCCGCGGACGGCTTCCGCCATCTCCCAGCGGGTCCGCATGTAGCTGCCGTCCGAGCCTTGTTTTGTACCCAATCCGTTGAGCAGGACGATCCGCTTGACGCCCGCGCGACGGGCAGCGGCCACCAGGTTGCGCGTCCCCTCGCCATTCACCCTGGCGTACTCGCCGCGGTAGGCCTCCTTGTGATCGGCTGTAATGGCAGCGCAGTGGACGAGCACGTCGACCCCCTGCATGGCCACGCTCAGGGTCACTGGCTCCAGGAGGTCGGCCTGAACGATCTCCACGGAGGACGGCAACAGGCGCTGGGCGGTCATTGCGTCTCGGGCCAGAGCGCGCACCGCAACCGACTGGCCCGCCAGCCGCCGAACCAGGTGCCGGCCGACGAATCCCGTACTGCCGGCAACAGCGATCACGCGAACAGACCGTGATTCCAGCGAATGTTGCCCTGCGCGTCGAGCGGCGCGTGCAGGCGGGCGATGATCCAGACACCCGCCTGCTCCAGTTGGGCCTGGCCGTCGACGTCATCGAGATCGGTGTGCGCCAGCAGGTCCCACTGCCGCGGCTCGATGCGCCAGCCGAGCGCTTCCATTTTGTCGAGCAGCACCGCCAGCTTGCGCGAGCGAAAGCCGAGGTCCTTACTCACGCGCGCACCGAGTGGCTGGCGGGCACGGTTTCGGCAGTGGTCCCGTAGCCGGCGTACAGGCGCTGGATCCACTCCGGCACCTCGCCGTCGACCGTTCTGGCCAGCTCGTCCCGGGGGCGTGCCAAATACGGCAAGCTTCAGGGTAGCCATGGAGGATTCCATTATGGTCAGCTCGGACCCAACCGCCGTCCCGCCGCCGTCGGGCGAGCAGTTCGAGATCCGCTGGGGCGAGCAGCAGGCCGTGATCACCGAGGTCGGTGGCGGAATCCGAACCTATGAGGTCGCCGGCCGCGCGATCCTGGACGGCTATCCCCTGGACGAGATGTGCAACTTCGCCCGGGGCGCGGCCCTGATTCCCTGGCCGAACCGCCTGCAGGATGGTCGCTACACGTTCGACGGCCACGACTATCAGATGCCGCTGACCGAGCCGGAGCGGCAGAACGCCATCCACGGCCTGACCCGGTGGATGAACTGGCAAGCCCGCCTCGTCGACCCGAGCACGGTGGTGATGAGCCTCCGGCTGCATCCGCAGGAGGGCTACCCGTTCACCCTTGACCTGGAAATCATGTACCGGCTCGCCGACGGCGGCCTGGAGGTGCGCACCACCGGCCGGAATGCAGGCGGTCGGCCGCTCCCCTATGCCACGGGCCACCACCCGTACGTCACGGTTGGGACAGACCTGGTCAACGACGCCGTCCTGCGCATTCCGGCTCGCCGCTGGCTGGAAGTCGATGACCGCTTGATTCCGACCGGGCGGGCGCCGGCGGTCGACGGCAAGCCGCTGGACTTTCGCCAGCCACACCCGATCGGCGAGCTGCACCTGGACACCGCCTTTGCCGGGCTTCAACCGGATCCCGACGGTCGCATCCGGATCGAGCTGCGGCACCCGCGCGGGCGGCCGGCACTCGTCCTCTGGATGGACGCCGGCTACCCGTATGTGATGGCGTTCACGGGCGACAGCATGGCGCCCGAGCGCCGCCGGCGCAGCCTCGGCCTGGAGCCCATGAGCGCGGCACCCAACGCCTTCCGCTCTGGGCTCGGCCTGCGGACCCTCCGGCCGGGCGAATCCTTCACCAGCGCCTGGGGGATTACGCCCGCCCTGTGAGCGCCTTCGGGAGGCATATTGTTCGAACTGGCGCCTCCCTTATGGGGAGCCGATACTTCCATGGTTGCTCCGGCCCCCTGACGGTGGCCATGATCGTGACCAGGCGCTTCATCCGCGAGAACGGCCGCGCTCCGGATCTGATCGCCGGGCCCATGCAGATTGAGCAGCAGGAAAACAGCTCCCCGCCGCAGCGGACCCCGACCGAGTGACCGAGGGGCTGAGCCCGAATCCGGGCTAAAGCGGTTTCCTTTCTTCCTTCTGCCGGCGGAGCTGGGCCCACACCCGACGCCAGCCACCGGCTCGCGAGGCGGGCGTGGGGAGCGCCCCGAAGGCGCTCGGGTTCTGGGCGCGCAGGTCAAAGTAGAACGCCCGCACGAAGACGTTGGCCAGGCCGGCAATCGGCACCGCGAAGAGGGCACCCAGAAGGCCAGCAATCTCGATGCCGACCAGCATGGCCAGCAAGGCGACCAGGGGATGGAGGTTCACCCGCACGCCCGTGATCCGCGGCCCCAGCACGTACGCCTCCAGGAAGTGGATGACGATGAAATACCCGATCACCAGCAGGGCCAGGTCCACGGACGTGAAGAGGGCGATGGCGATGGCCAGCAGCGAGCCCAGCAGGGCACCCACGATCGGAATCAGCTCGAGCAGTCCGACCGTGATCCCGATCACCACCGGATAGGGGACTCCCAGGAGCCAGGTCCCGACGCCGGCCAGCGTCCCGATGATGACCGCCATGGTGACCTGGGCTCGCACGTAGCCGCCCACCACGAACGAGAGCGCGTCGACCACGAAGTCATACCGACCCCGGTAATGCACGGGTAGCGCCTGCCGCAGCCGGCCGCGCAAGGCCAGCCCATCACGAAGCAGGTAGAACCCGATGACGAACACGATGACGACGTTGAGGATGGAGCTGGCGAAGGTGGTCACAATCCCCACCGCCCCGCTCAACACGCTGCCGGCCACGGCCACCGAGAGGGCGCCCGGCTGGATAACATTGCTCAGCCCGGGGTTGGGCAGGCCGTGCTGGATCGCCCAGGTGTCCAGGGCGCCAAGACCCTGCCGGGCCTGCTCGACGTATTGCGGCGTGCGTTGGACGAGGTTCGCCAGTTGCTGGCTGGCCGGCACCGACAGCAGCGATGCGGTGGCCACCACCAGGATGAGGATGGCGAAATAGACGAGCAGCGCCGCTGGCGTCCGGGCCAGCCCAATCGGCTCCAGGCGGCGGACCAGCGGCGCCAGCAGGAAGGCGAGCAGCGCTCCGAAGACCACCAGCAGGACGATCGGTAAGAGCCGGAGGAAGATGCCGCTGGCGATCACCAGCAGCTGATAGGCGAGGAAGATCGTGAGCAGCGTGGCCGCCCAGCGCAGCCATCGGGATGACCGCTGCTCGGAGTGTGGCTCCTCGGCCGGCGGCGGGACGACCTTCACCTCAGCCGGCTTACCGGCCTCAGCGGTGGCGTCGCGTGGCCGCGCTCCGGGGGATTCCATAGCCTCCAATTGATCGTAGCTGGCGGACCCCTCCCCTACTCCTCCCCGAGGGGGAGGCGAAGACGGGGCGGGCTATATCCCGCAGCGTAGTATCATTTCTCGTTACAGTGGTATACTCAAGCTATGCTTGGGTCGCCGCTGCTCAAGCAGCCCGACGTGGTGGCCGGCGAGCGGACGACGCTGGCGTACCTCGCTGGGTTGCTGCATGCCATGCCCGCCGAGTCCGACGGCCTCCGGCTGCTGGCCCGGCTCTTCGACGCCATCCCCGCCGACGATCCGGTGGAGCTGGACGTGTTCTTCGGTCAGCTGACCCGGGCGATTGCCCAGGTCGCGGAGGCCCGCCGGGTGGCCTTTCTCGTCCGCGACGACGACCGCGCTTGGCTCAAGTGGCAGCCGATGACCTATGGCTTTCCGGATGACTTTGTGAGCCGGGCTCGCATCCCCTGCAGTCCGACCGGCACCGCCTTGCTCGACCAGGTGGTCTTCAAGGACTTCATCCTGGCCGGGCCCATCGCGGAGGACCCGGCCTTCGCCCCGTATCACGAAGTCCTCCAGCCGCTGGACGCGGCCATCGCGATTGCGGTCCCCTGGCGAGCCGGCGACGACCGGCTGGGAGCGCTGGTCGCCTTCGATCCGCGCCCGCCGGAGGCGCTCATGGAGCGCCACACCTGGGTGCTGCGCGTGGCGGCTGGGCTGGCTGCCATCGTCTGGCAGCGGGGACGCGCCGAGCGGATGGTGACCGAACGCGATGAACACGAGGCGC
>DASPZT010000254.1:0-5332 GCA_035636135.1 Candidatus Limnocylindria bacterium
CGTCTGGCCGTCGGCCGAGAGCTGCAGCCCGTTGCCGAGGATATCCATCCCGGCGACGTTGCTGCCCCCGATCACCGGGTACAGCGCATCGCCTGGTGGATCGTCCAGCCCACTGACCGGACTGTTCGACGTCCCCGACACGGCGGTGCCGAACAGACCCGTCCCGGACGACTGGCGAGCGATGGTGATCACGCCCGCACCGGCATGGTCCACCAGCTGCGCATTGGCCGGCGTGAAGCCGGGTTGGACAAGCCCGTTGGAGGTGTCGTCGTAGACGACCTCGGCGGCGCCGGACTTGTCGATGGTGACGACAAAGAAGTCGGCCAGGTTGCGGTTCCCCTGGCTGGTGATACAGGCCGAGCCCATCAGGCAGATGTCGTTGTAGTGCATCGGGTGAGGCGTGACTTTGACCAGGCTCGTGGTCGGCGCCCCGCTGGTCACGGCTCCGGTCGAGTCAGTCGGGAAGACGACCTGGTTCATAAAGACGTTCCAGGATTGGTTGTTCTTAGTGCTGGGATCAACGTTCTTGTCAGATCCGTACCACACCGCGTCCGCTCGGCCTGGTCCTCCCGCCTTGATCCATGGAAAGACATTGACCGCGTCGCCCGTAACGGTAGATGCGTCACTGACCTGGACGGGCGTGCTCCAGGTCTTCCATCCACTGGCGGCCGAGGCCGCGCTGACGAACACCTGCCGGTTGGCCGAGGTGCTGCTGCTGATGCACCAGACCACGACCAGGTTGCGGGCGCTGTCCATCGATAGCACCGAAAAGAGTGTGTCTGGGGATCCGGTCGGGGTCTCGGCGATTTTGATCAGCTTGGTGGGATCCTGGCCGGTCACCGTCGCATCCAGGAAATGAAGGATGCCGGTGGAATCGGGCGTGCCAATGTTCAGGAACAGGCCGTTTCCAGTGCAGCCTGCACCAGTCGTGCACCCTGCTGCCTGGAACACGTTGCCGGTGACCTGGTCGATCGCCGGGTAGCCGTCTGCCCCAAACGGCGAATAAAAGACTCCGGTGCCAGGAGGTACCTCGTCCCCAGTCGCGTTGGTGTAGGTCAGCCCGTCGGTGCTCTTGTTCCACTGAGCACCCCCGTTCGGTCCCGGCCCGACCAGGTTGTTGAACTCGAGATAGATCAGTGGCGTCTTGCCACCGGCCGCCCCATAGGCAGATTTGTTGGGTGTGCCCGGAGCCGGATCATAGATTGCGAGCCACTGCCGATCAGCGCCGGGAATGGCCGCGCAGCCTCCGGGAAACACATTCTCCTGGTCAGACGCTCCAGAGTTCACCGGTCCGGTCACCGCCACCCGCAGACAGGCGAGGGCGTAGAGGTCGGCGAAATACTGTTTGCCGCTACGGTCGAAATTGATGTCGGTGTCACCGCCCCCCGGCGCAGGGGCCAGCGTACTAATCACGGGATCAGGCGGTGTCTTCTGAGCCATGACCCGAAACGTTTGGCCACGATCAACCGACCCGAACCAGGTGCTGCGCTGGGTCCCCGTTCCCGTGGGTCCGCTGACGAACACCCGGCCCTGCGTATCAAGCCCGATGTCCGGTTCCCCATTGGTGTGGATGGGATCGACCACGCTGGGGACCTGGAAGCCGATGCCGGCGGCGGCGGCGGCCGGCAGTGGCCGCGTCGACGGCGCGAACGAGATCGAGCCGACCAGTAATGCCGTGAAGGCAACCAGGGGCAAACGTGATCGGACCATGACCTGCCTCCTTACTGCACCTGAATGGAACCGCTGACCAACGCGCCGCTGACGGCGTAGCCATCGCTCAGCGCCAGGCTGAACACGCCGGGTAACAGACCGTTGTCGACGCCGAGTATCGTGAAGCTGACCGGACGGCCGGCGTTCGTGCCGTCGCCCACGATCGTGACGGTGTGGGTGATGTCGTCAAACGTCGTCGCCGTGATCGAAGTGGAGTGGAAATCAGTCCCTGCCCCGGGATCTTGCTCGTCGACGGATTCCGTGTCGCCGTCCCCCTCGCACGCGTCCCGATCAAAGTGGAAATGCGCGCTGCCCGAATTTCGGCCGTTGACAGTGCCATCGCCATCGGCTTCGTGGCAGGTCTGAAAGGGTGGGGTGGGCGCCGCCGGGTTGAAGTCATAGGCGGGGGCGACGTCAACCAAGTTGAACAGGTTGCCGCCAATACCTGAACCGAAGAGGTTGGGCACGGCTTCGGCGTTGACGTTGAGCGTCATGCTGGCGGTGGTGACGCTGTAGAGCAGGCTGTTGAGGGGGTCCGGCTCCCTTACGGTGCCCACCGGCACATTGATCGTGATCACGCCAGGTGCGGTCGCCGTGTATGACCCCCTAACCTGGGTCGACCCCGGATAGGTAAGCGTGATGCTACCGGTGAACTCGAGGGCGTTCTGGCCAACCCAGAAGGTGGGCGCCCCGCCGGCCACGGATTCCATGTACGCGTGGAAGTAGGCGCCGCCATGCGGGTCGCTGCTCGACGGCACCTTCCATTGGGTGCTCCACACCAGCGTCGTGCCCAGCGCGCCGGCCGAGGGCGCCAGGCTTCGGAGATCCGCGACCAGGACTCTGACCAGGTACTGGCTCTGATCGCTTGACAGCGATACTTGTGAGCCCAGGATTTCCAGGTTGGGCTGGTTGGGCGTGCTGATCCCGGCCGAGTCGAGCGTGGCGGGGTGCCCGCCAACCGTCACCGAGTTGACGCGCGATGCGGCGCCATGCACAAGGGGCGTTTCGGCGAGGACGCTCGATCCGCCGTTTTGCCGGACAAACATCCCCTGGGACGCGAGCGACTCCGTGTCGCTGTTCGAGTCGGCGTAGGAGATATTGGCTTCCCCCTGGCGCCCGATCCGAAGCTGTAGGAAGTCCCCGAGCGTGCGGTCTCCGGTCTGCCCACCCATGAGGGTCTGTACGCTGCCGCGATGGACGAAGTGCTCGCTGGCCAGGATCGGTGCCGTCCAGGCCGGCGCGGGGCTGGTGAAATTCAGCGACTGGATCAGGTAGAGGCCCCAGTCACCGTTGACGGAGCACGGCCCGTTGCTCGGGTACGGCGGCCCGGCGGCTGTGCCGTACCAGGCGACATCGACGGCGCCCGGGTCGCCTGCCGCCGGCCAGGCGAACACATTGGTGTGCAAGCCAGTCGTGGGCAGTTGGCGAGGAGCCGACCAGCGATCGCCTTGACTGGTGGACACCGAGTAATAGAGCAGGGTGTCACCGGTAATGGTGTTGGGACAGGGTCCGCAGGGCGCCTGCTCCCACACCGCGAAGAGGTTGCCCGCCCGGTCGATCGTCAGGGTCGGAAAGTCGCCGCCGTTCACCGTCGACAGATCACTGAAGACGACGGAATCGACACACTTCGCATAGCCGGTGGCGGACATGATGAACGGGACGATGTCGCAGCGCGCCATCCGGACCTGGTTCAGCGCGTCGTTGTTGTGCATCGCGAAGACGCGCTTCACCGATCCGTAGGTGAAGACCTCGTCGTTGCCCATGATTCCTTCGTCGCACGCGCCGGTGACCAGCTGAGAGGGCCCAAACAGCAGGCCCGCGCTGGCGGACAAGCCAGGGACCGGAGAGCGGGCAAAGGCCAGCTCGTTGCCGCTCACCTGGCACTGCCCGAGCGGGATGGGGGTGGCATTGGGCGCGACGTTGTAGGCCAGGGTGATGGAGCCGCCTTGCGCCGGGTCGGCGTCGACGGTGTACCAGGGGCGATCATCCGGAGCGGTGGCGACAGCCACGCATGGGGAAGCGGTGAGGGTCCGGCCATGGTCCGTGGAACGGGCCGTCCCGTAGTTGGCCAGCGCCAGGTCGTTGAGGTAGAGGACATCCGCGCTGTCTGTGGCCAATTCCGTGTCGCCGCCGCCATTGCACATGGGCAGCTTGCCAATGGGTTGGGTGGCGGCTGGCAGCCACTTGAAGGTCTGCCCGCCGTCGAGTGAACGCCAGGCATAGGAGAGATTGGATCCCAGGCTGCCGGGCACGCTGGTGTAGATGCGGCCATGCGTGTCGAGGCGGAGGTCCTGCTCGAAACCGAATCCCTGAATGCCGCTAATGGTGGGATTGCCGAAGCTGGGCAGCGGCGCCTGCGCCAGGGCGCTGGTTGGCGTCACGCCGGCTCCAGCCAGCGCCATCGCCAGCGCCACGATGCCAGCGATCCCCTCCCTTCCCTTCCCGCCCATCCGCTCCTCTTTTCGATGAGCCGAGTCTTCCTAGGATGCCACCACGGACCGTGGTAACGAAAGACTTATATCGCACCACGACCGATGGTGTCAAGGTATTGTGAGCGCCTAAATTGCGCGATTTTGCTTGACACCACGTTCCGTGGTTCCTATTGTTCGGCTGTGGACCGGCCCAGAACTGTCGGCCAGCTGACGCGGCTGGGGCTCACCAGCTACGAAGCCCGCGCCTACGTGGCCCTGATGGGCCGCGATTCGTTTACGGCCGCCCAGGTGGCCCGGGAGGCGGGTGTCCCCCGGCAGCGGATCTACGACGTTCTGGGGAGCCTGGTGGAGAAAGGGCTGGCCGGCGCTCGGCCCGGGTCGGTCGTCAAATACGCAGCCACCGACCCCGACCTGGCGGTTCAGCAGTTGCTGGGCCTCCACCGAACGCAGCTCTCCAACCTCGAGCACCAGGCGGCTGCCGTCATCGATGAGCTCTCCCCGCTCTTTCAAGCGGGTCAGCTGCACACCGATCCCCTCGAGTACATCGAGGTCCTCCGCGACCCAGGGACCATCAACGCCCGCTTCACCGAGCTGCAGGCCTCGGTGAAGGACGAAATCTTGGTCTTCACCAAGCCGCCCTATGCCAAGCCTCCGCAAGAGAACATCGAAGGCCTCAACGTCGCCGAGTCCCACAAGGCGCGCAGTGTGTACGAGTTCTCCATCTTCGACGATCCGGCGACGACCGCCGGCGTCCGGCGGTTCATCGAGTCTGGCGAGGGCGCCCGCTTCGTGCCCGAACTCCCGCTGAAGCTGGTCATCATCGATGAGACCATCGTCATGTTCGGGATGCAGGACCCGGTGGGCGACCAGTCGGACCTCACCATCGTGGTGGTCGAGCATCCATCCCTGGCCACGGTCCTCAAGACCGCGTTCAACGCCTACTGGGACAAGGGCCTGACTTTCGAGGATGCCGCCCGCCGCGTGCCCGCCGCCGCCAGGGCGTGAAGCGCTAACGCCTGGGCGATACCCGCCGCATGTCCCCAGTGCGCGGTGGCTGCGCGAACATCGGCTTCGCTGGGCAGGGCGCCGTCACGATACAGCAGTCCGATCGCCTTCCTTACACCCAGGTCACCGGCCACGACCCGCGGCCTGCCCAGGGTCCGGGCCAGCAGCCACTCCGCCGTCCAGAG
>DASPZT010000255.1:0-2903 GCA_035636135.1 Candidatus Limnocylindria bacterium
CGAGGACCGTAAACAGGTGGGCGCGACGCTCCTCGGTCACCCGGCCAAAGGTGTCAACCAGCAAGCTGAGCTCCCGTTCACGACCCACTAGCGGCGCCTGCAACGTTCCCAGCCCGCGGGCTTGGCGAGGAACAACGCTGCGCGCCCGCAGCACGATAGAGACCTCGATGGGGTCGACCTTCCCCTTGGCCGCGATGGGCGGTCGGCGCCGATACTCGATTGTCTGCCGGGTAAGCTCTTCCGTCAGGGAACCGGCCACAATCTCGCCTGGCTCGACGCTCTGCTGCAGCCGGGCGGCGACGTTCACGGTATCGCCGCTGACGAGGAACTGACCCTCCGCCGCGCCGGTGACCGCGCGACCGCTGTTTATGCCCACCCGGATGGCGAGGTCCATTCCCAGCTCCTGGTTCAGGCTGACCATCGCTTCCTGCATCTCGAGTGCGCAACGAACGGCCCGTTCGGCGTCGTCATCGTGCAGTCGCGGAATGCCAAAGACCACCATGACGGCGTCGCCGATGAACTTCTCCACCGTACCTCCGTAGGTCTCGGCCACCGTCTTCATCCGCTCGAAGTAGCGAGCCATGACGTGACGGACGACCTCGGGTTCGTTCTCCGACCCGAAGCTGGTGGAGCCGACCACGTCGGCGAACAGGACCGTGACGAGCTTGCGCTCCTCGGCCATGGCGGCAATTCTAGGGCTCTGCTCTGGGTTCAATCTCGCCCCTCCCCTAGCCCTCCCCTACCCCTCCCCAAGGGGAGGGGACTCTTAGGGACGCCGCATCAGTGGGCCAGGCCCCAACGTCAAGCCGTGCCGGCCCGGGCCAGCGGCAGTTCGGCGAGCGGCGGCCGCGGGACGGTCCCGTGCACCACCTCAAACCCGGTGGTGTTGTGGCGCACGTCGACGTGGTCACGCTGCAGGTGCAGGTCCAGCGCCCCGCGGCCAGCCCGCAGGTTGCGGAGAGTGAGCGAGGGGAGCCAGTCCGGCAGGTCCGGGTTGACATAGATCTTTTTCGTATTCCCGACCGTGTGGATCCCGCAGAGGATGGCCACCAGCCGGAAGATCGACGCCGCGGCCCAGGCCTGCGGCACATTGGAGCCCAGGTAGCGCACTGGGAAGCCGCTGGGCTCGCGGGGTAGCCCGCTGAAGAGCTCCGGCAGCCGGTACGACTCGAACCGCTCGGCGGCCGCGAAGATCCCCTCGGCGATGCGCTGCGCTTCGGCATGGCGGCCCGCTCGCCGGAAACCGCCGGCGATGGTGGCGTTGTCGTGCGGCCAGACGGAACCGAGGTGATAGGAGTGGGGGTTGTAGCCCGGATGGTCGCTGGACAGCGTGCGGACCCCCCACCCGCTCCACATGTCCGGCTGCATCAGGCGATCCACCACGCGCTGGGCGCGGTCCGGTGGGACGATGCCGCTGGCCAGGCAGTGGCCGGCATTGGACGCGACGGTGCGGATGGGCTGCTTATGGGCATCGAGGCCGAGATAGTAGGTGCCCTCGCTCTCCCACCAGAAGGTCTCGTTGAAGCGCTCGTACAGCGCCAGCGCCTGGCGGCGGAGCTCGTCGGACCGTTCCTCCTCGCCCCACAGGTGGCACATCTCCGACATCCGGAGCAAGGCGTCGAAGGCGTAGCCCTGGAGTTCGCACAGCGCCAGCGGCACCGGCGCGATGGTGCCGTCCTCGTGCTGGATGGCATCGCCGGAGTCTTTCCAGCCCTGGTTGTAAAGGCCGCGCCGGGACCGGGAAATGTATTCCTGGAAGCCGTCGCCGTCTCGGTCGCCATGCTGCAGCATCCAGGCGAGGGCCGCCTCGGCGTTGGCCCGATAGCGAGTGAGGAGCTCGGTCTCGCCGCTCCACTGGTAGGCGTACGACAACACGATCAGGTACAGGGGCGTCGCGTCGTGGGTGCCGTAGTACGGGGCGAAGGGCAGCAGGTTCAGGCTGGCCAGCTCGCCGAATCGCACCTCGTGCGGGATCTTGCCGGGCTCCTTGTCCTGGTCCGGGTTGTCGTCCTTCGCCTGAAATCGGGCGAGCTGGTCCAACGCCCCGGACGCGAACTCCGGAAAGCCGCTGATGCTTTCCATGGCGACCACCAGGGTGTCCCGACCGAAGAGGGTGACGTACCAGGGAATGCCGGCCGCCGGGACGTATACGCTGCGGCGGACGGTGAAGTCCGTCATGCGAAGCGCTTCGAGGTCTCTCACCGACTGGCGCCAGATGGCAGGCAGGGTCGGGTGCGCGCTCTCCAGCTCGACTCGGGGCAGCACCCGCGGGCCCAGGCCGGCCTCCTTCCGAAGCATGGCGTGGCAATCGAGCACGCGCCCCAAGTGACGGCCGATGACCGGGCGCCACTCGAGGCAGACATGCCAGGTACCTTTGGGCGCCAGCGTGACGATCCACACCAGCCGCCCGTTGGCGAACCCCGGATGCGAATCTCCCTTCGCAACGCGGACGACGAGCTCTCGCCGGAAGTCGGCATTGCGATAGGTGGTGCGCAGCTCTCCGGATGAAGGACGCCACAGGGTCTGCAGGTCCCCGCGCCGGACCAGCCCATGGCTACGCACGTCGAACACATCGGCGAAGTCCGACTCTAGCGCCACCTCGAGCACCAACCGCACGGGAATCTTGGCGAAGCTGAGCAGGTCGTAATCCTCATGAATGCCCTCCAGGATGGTGCGGTCGAGCCGCAGACCGACGGCCCGCTCCGGGAGCACGAGGTCGGTCAGTTCAGCCGAGACCCCGGACGCGCTGCCCAGCGGCATCGCCGGCGTGATGAACTCGTGTCGGGCCGAGAAGTGGGCCACCTCCGCGGCGTCCAGGAGGATGGGAGCCAGCCGATTCAGGGTGAGGCGGTAGCCCGAGACCAGCCGGGTATCACGACTGAAGAAGCCGACGTCGTCGGTAG
>DASPZT010000256.1:0-2893 GCA_035636135.1 Candidatus Limnocylindria bacterium
AGTCGGGCTGGCATGATCATCGCCATCGACGGACCCGCCGGCTCGGGCAAGACCACCATCGGCCGAATGCTGGCGGCCCGGCTCCACTATGCCCTGGTCGACACCGGCCTCTTTTACCGGGCGGTGACGGTCGAAGCCCGCCGGCGCGGCATCGCCCCGGACGATGGGAGCCGGCTGGTGGACATGGTGCGCCGCCTGCGTATCGATATCAACACGTCCCCGGAGTCCGTGCGAGGCCCGCTGGTGGAGGTCGATGGGCGGGATGTGACCGGCGAGGCCTTCGATCCGTTGATCGCCAAAGACCTGGCCACCATCGCGCGGCAGGGTCCGGTCCGGGAACTGTTGGTGGAGCCCCAGCGGGCGTGTGCGAAGGGAGACGCCGTGGTGCTGGGGCGGGACATCGGGACCGTCATCTTTCCCGGTGCCGAGCACAAGTTCTTTCTCACAGCTTCGGCGGCGGAGCGATCCGCACGCCGGCGGCGCGACCTCGAGCGGCTCAGCCACGAGGCCCCGCCCGACGCGGTGCTGGATGCGGAAGTCGAGGGGCGTGATCGCGCCGATAGTGAGCGTGAAGTCGCGCCGTTGCGGCCGGCACCCGATGCTATAATCATCTCGACCGAGGGCAAGTCGGTGGCGCGGGTGCTCGAAGAAGTGATGTCGCGGCTTCCCACCGGTCGGTAATTCGGGTTTGAGCTATTTCCTCCTCACGCGTCTTGCCCGGCTCCTGACCCTCATCATCCTCGGAAGCTCCAATTTCCGTCTCCGCGGAGTGGAAAACGTTCCTCGACAAGGATCGCTGTTGATTGTCTCCAACCACGTTGGCGCTGTCGATCCGCCGCTGATCGGGGCCTGGACGCCGCGGCCGGTCTGGTTTATGGCCAAGGCCGAGCTGTTCCGGGGGCTCTTTCTGCGCTGGCTGGTGCGGAGCTACCATGCCTTCCCGGTGATCCGGCATTCGCCGGACCGCAAGGCGCTGCGCCGAGCGTTCGAGCTGCTGCGGCAGGGCGAGGCGGTCGTCCTGTTTCCAGAAGGGCACCGCTCGGAGGACGCCCGACTCCAGCGCGCCGAACCGGGCGCCGGCTTCGTGGCCCGCCGCTCGGGCGCTCCCATCCTGGCGCTTGGGATCTGGGGAACCGAGAAGGTGCTCGGCCGCCGCGGCCGGTTTCCCAGGCGGGCGCCCGTGTGGATGCAATTCGGCCGCCCGTTCCAGCTGCCCGAACGACAACCCGACGGTAGTGCCATGGACCACCAGCAGAGCGCCGATTACCTGATGATGAAGATCGCAGAACTCTTACCGTTGGAATACCAGGGGGAGTACCCCGCGCCAATCCGAAGCTCGGAGGCCGTGTGAAGAAAATCTACGTCCTGGACACCAACGTCTTGCTCCACGATCCCAACGCCATCTTCTCGTTCCAGGACAACGATCTGGTCATCCCCTTCGTCGTGATCGAGGAAGTGGACGGCCAGAAGCGGCGCCAGGACGAGGTCGGCCGCCACGCCCGCCTGGTCGCCAACCAGCTGGACCGGCTCCGTGCCCTGGGCAAGCTCTCCGAGGGAGTCCCGCTGCGCGGCGGCGGATCGCTCCGGGTGCAGCTCAAGCATGAGAGCCCGCAGCATCTGCCGGAGGATCTGGACCCTCATAAGCCGGACAACCAGGTGATCGCGCTGACCCTGCAGCTCAAGGAGGAGCATCCCAGCACGCCCGTGATCCTGGTCAGCAAGGACATCAACGTGCGGGTCAAGGCGGACGCCCTGAACCTGGCCGCCCAGGATTATGAGACTGACAAAGTGGTCGTCAACGAAGACGACCTCTACAGCGGGATGACGACCCTGGAGGTGACTCCCGAAGAGATCGACGACTTCTACAAGAGCAGTGTTTTCGCGCCCGGCAACGGCCACCTCTTCTGCAACCAGTTCGTCCACTTCAAGTCGTTGAACGGGACCAACCAGACCGCCCTCGGGCGATTCGACGCTGAGAAGCAGCAGATCCTGGCCCTGACCCCGATCAAGAAAGAGATCTGGGGGATCCAGCCGAAGAACCTCGGCCAGCGCCTCGCCTTCGACATCCTGCTGGACGACCGGATCGCGCTGGTGACCATGACCGGCCGGGCCGGGACTGGAAAGACACTGCTGGCCCTGGCCGCCGGGTTGCACAAGGTCCTCGACCAGCACCGCTACCGCCGCCTGCTGGTCACCCGCCCGGTGATCCCGATGGGCAAGGATGTCGGTTTCCTGCCCGGCGACAAGGACGAAAAACTCCGCCCCTGGATGCAGCCGATCTACGACAACCTGGAGTACCTGATGAGCGGGATGTACAAGGAGCAGACCGCCGCCGACATGCTCCGCCACATCCAGGACAAAGGCATCTTCGAGGTGGAGGCCCTCACGTACATCCGCGGCCGCAGCATCCCGCAGCAATTCATCATCGTGGATGAAGCGCAGAACCTCACCCCGCACGAAGTGAAGACCATCGTGTCGCGGGCGGGGGAGGGGACCAAGATCGTGCTCACCGGCGACCCGAACCAGATCGACCATCCCTATCTCGACTTCCGGAGCAACGGCCTCTGCTACGCAGTCGAGAAGTTCAAGGGTAATCCGATCGCCGGCCACGTGACCCTCACCAAGGGCCAGCGGTCCGAACTGGCGGAGCTCGCGGCGCAACTCCTATGACCAAGGACAGAAACGCTCGAGGGGATTCCTCCCCTGGGCGGTTGCTCCCGGCCGTCAAGAGCCGCGTCGCTCCTTCTCTTGACTGCCGGGACCGGCGCCGCTTGATAGCAGCGCCTGCCCGCCCACCCCTCGCCGCTTTCCAGCGTTTCTTCCGGCGCGAGCTGGCTCCGGTTTAGATGGACCGGACCTACGTGGCCTTGGACCTGGAGACCACAGGTCTGAG
>DASPZT010000257.1:0-2461 GCA_035636135.1 Candidatus Limnocylindria bacterium
GGTGAGGCGGCGCAGCACCGCTGCCAGCCCCCGGCCGGCAAAGGCTAGCTCGCTGAGCTGCCGGTGCAAGTCCTGCGCCCGTTCGTGCAGCTCCGACCGTCGCTCGACCATAAAGCGCAGGACCCGGTCGGCGACCTCCTCAACCACGTGTCCCGGGGGCAGCACCAGCAGTGGAAGCCCGAGGGCGTCCGCCCGCTGCCGGGCCTCGGTGGTGGCGACGCCGGAGAGGCCCAGGCCCGCCACGCCGTGGGCCGCCAGGGCGTCCAGCAACCGGACCACCGTCAATCGCGGATCGACCAGCGTGAGCAGGCTGGTGTCGACCAGTACCAGTTCCCCGCCGCGCAGCGGCTCGAAGGCGGGAGCCCGCGCCTTGAGCGGGCTGCACCAGACGGCCTCGCGCTGCATCCCGACGCTACCGGCGACCAGCTCCGTGCCCTCCGGTAGGGCGCCCCGCCAGACATCTTCCACGCTCAAATGGGGCAATCCGGAGGTTCTGGGGGGTGCTGTCGCCATTCCTTGTGCCGGCAGACCGAAAGCCCGGCCGGCTCCAGCCATTATGGCATAGGGATCCCGATCAACTTAGGCGAAATGCCTAACTCAGGGGGGTATCAAAAAAGGGCCCGCTCCAGGCAGGCCCCGGTCATGGTGACCAGACTATTTCTTCTTGGCGCTCTTCTTCTTCTTGACGCTGCCGCCGCTCTTGCTTTTCCCCTTATCTGGCATCGCGCCCTCCTTCAGCCAAGTTTGTGCGCGAATGCTAGCACTCGGGCAGCCCGATGATGAGACCGATTACCGGCCGGCCGCGCGTCGCCTGGAGGTCGTCGCCGGCACCCGCTCTTTGGCCGAACGCCGCGAGCGGACTTCCCGCATAGCGGGCGATCGCCACAGGGTCTCGAGGTCGTAGTAGGCGCGCTCGCCGGGCAAGAACACGTGGACGATCACCGACGAGTAATCCAGCACCACCCACGACCCATCGGCATACCCCGCCACATGGAAGGGTCGGATCCCCTTCGCCTCGGCAGCCGCGGTGATCGCATCCGAGATGGCCCGCACCTGCCGGTCGGTGTCACCTTCGCAGATGACGAAGTAGTCGGCCATGGTGGTCCGCTCGCGGATGTCGATCCGCTCGATGTCCCGCGCCTTCTTCTCAGCCGCGGCGTCCGCAACCAGCCGGCTGAGCTGAAGGGGCGTCATTCAGAAGCTATTATCGCATGCGCGTTTTTCACCGGTAAAGGCCGCGCTCGTCGATATATGCCAGCACCGACGGGGGCAGCAGCCCATCCACGGCGCGCCGGTTGCGCAGCGCGTCCCGGATGTCCTGGGCGGCGATCGGTGGGGTACGAATGGTCACCAGCCGCACCCGCGAATCCTTGAACCCCAGCGCCGCCAGCTGGTCCGCCGTCACGCTGACGCCGGGGCGGTTGAAGACCACGAAGTCGATGGCGTCCAGCAGCCGGTCGGGGTCTCGCCAGCTCCGGATGGCGCGCGCCTGGTCGGAGCCGATCAGCCAGGCGAACCGCGTCCTAGGGAAGCGGCGGGCCAGCTCCTGCGCCGTGTCCACCGTGTACGAGGTGCCGCCCCGGCGGATCTCGAGGTCCGAGGCCAGCAGGCCCGGGTGGCCCGCGATGGCGCGCTGGACCATCTGCAGGCGATCGCTCGGGGAGGCGGTTGGGGCAGGCCGGTTCGGCGGCTGGGCATTGGGCATCAGCCAGACGGCATCCAGCCGCGCCACCTCGTGCAACGCGTCGGCCGCGGCCAGATGGCCGGCGTGAATGGGATCGAACGTCCCCCCCAGGATGCCGGTCACCGGCCTAGCCCGAATCCACCGAGCTTAGCGCCGCGGGTCGTAGATGAACTCCGCGTCGCGAATCCGCACCGTCTCGCCACCGCGAGCGCCGTGCTTCTCCAGAGCCTCGGTCAATCCCCAGCGATCGAGCGTCCGCTGAAAGCGCGACAGCGCCTCGGGGTTGCTGAGATCGGTCATCGCAATCAGCCGTTCTAGCTGGCTGCCGGAAACCATAAATCCTCCCTCGATCGGCTCGATGGTAAAGGGCTCGGCGGTCGCCGGCCCACGATAGACCTTGAGCGCGGGCACCGGCTTCTCCGCCGATTGGGTCCGGGCGCGGTGCAGCGCCGCGGCGCCACCCTGCATCAGCTCCCGGACCCCCTCTCGGCTGGCGGCCGAGAGGGTGAAGGTCCGGCGGCGGGCGCGCATCAGTCGCTGCCGCAGCGCCGTCACGGCTGCCTGATCCTGGACCGCGTCCATCTTGTTCAGGGCGACCAGGTGGGGGCGGCGGGCCAACTGAGCGCTGTACTTGCGCAGCTCTGCGCGCACCTGCTGGTAGTCGTTCCAGAGTTTTTCGGCGGACCCCTGGCTGACATCGAGCACATGGATCAGGAGGCGCGTCCGCTCCAGGTGCCGCAAGAACTGCAGCCCCAATCCCGCGCCTTGATGCGCCCC
>DASPZT010000258.1:0-6083 GCA_035636135.1 Candidatus Limnocylindria bacterium
CCAGGCCGCGCGTTCAGCCGATTCGAGCGTCGCAAGTTCACCCCGGACAAGACGTTACCGATTGGGATGGTCCGCCGGGTCGTGATCGGCATCGTGGCGGCGTCTACCCTCCTGATCTGGAAGTCGGACTTCCTCCACACCTTCACCACCGGGAACCAGACCTACGTCCCCATCAACGCCGGCCCCGTGCTCAGCGACGCCGCCACGGCCATGAGCCAGCTCAAGACCGTGAGCCTCAAATTCGAAGGCACCGCGGTCGGGCAGTCGGGCGCCAGCTACACCATTACCGGCACGGGGACCCTGACCTACCCCCACGACGAAGACCTGCAAATGCAGTTCAGCTTTCCGCCCCCGGCTGCCACCAGCGATGGCCCCATCATCATCCCGATCAACGAGCGCATCAAAGCCGGACACGTCTACATCCAGATAAACGGGGGCAAATGGCAGGACGTGACCTCCACCAGCCGCGGGGACATCCCCGCCGGCATGGACCCCATCAGCAACCTCGGATTCGCCAGCGCCTTCCGGAGCTACGACGACCTGGGCGATATGGGGTTTGCCGGGACGGCCGTCCACCACTTCACCTTGAGCGTGGACGACGGCAAGTACCTGGAGCTGTTGAAGGCCGACAAGTCCAACGTGCTGAGCGCGTCAGATGAGGCCATGCTGCACACGGCCGGCATTACGTGCAACGTGTGGATCGGGGTGAGCGACCACTACGTATACCAGATGGAGGTGCACATGAGCACGTCCCAGGTCCGCTGGGACGTGACCTACACCTACAGCAACTTCGTCAAGGGCGGAGCGACGACGGCCTAGGAGAAGGACTCAAACTCCTACCCCAACCCCACCCTCCCCGCAGGGGGGGGAGGGAGAACGGAAGGACTCAGACTGTGACCTTCTCCCGCTCTCGCTCGCGGGCGCCGGACCGCTCCGCGTACTCCTTTAGGTCACGCTCCGTGAGGTGGCCGGCCGCAATCAGGATCTCGACATACGACACGCCCAGGTGGGGGGCCGCCCGCCGCAGCACCCAGGGGGGCGGATTTTCTTTGTTCTTGTTTACCGCCTGGTAGAAGTAGATCTGGTTGAGGTCGCATCGGACCGCCAACCGATGCAGCGAGATACCCTGCTCACGACACTTGCGCTTGAGGTACTCGCGGAAGTCAACCGGCGTGTCTTCCTGCCGTGCCCGACCCACCGCAGATTAATTATAGGAAGGGCAGCGTCATCCTGACGCCAGCGTGTCCAGCAACGGACCGAGCTGACCCAGCCGGTCCAGCGTGTAGTCGGCCGCTCCCTCGGGATCCTTCTCCTGCCGCCACTCGCGCAGCAGGACCGCCCGCATGCCCAGCGCCTTAGGGCCGCGCACGTCTTCGCGGACGCGGTCGCCCACGAAGATGGCTCGCTCCGGAGACACCTGGAGAGCCTCCAGCGCCTGCTGGTAGATGCGCCGCTCGGGCTTGCGCCACCCCACCGCCGAGGACCAGGTCACGCTGTCGAAGTATTCCGCCAGGCGCAGGTGATCGAGCTGAGCCCGCATCAATCGTGGCAAGTACGCGGCATTGGAGACGAGCCCGACCTTGAGGCCGGCGGCCCGGACGCGCTCCATGGTGGAGACCACGTCCGGCCCGACGTGGACCCCGGCCAGCCAGGCGTCCTGCTCCATTTCCATTACCTGTTCGACCAGCTCGGGGTCGACTTCCAGCCCCAGCCGCCGCAGGGCGGCGTCATAGATGCTGGCGATCTCCACTTCCTCCAGCCGCTCCGCCTCATAGTCGCGGGTGATCTCGGCATCGACCTGGGTCGAGACTCCTTCCAGCAGCGCTTGCGCCGAGGGGACTTCCCTCGCCAGCCGGCTGGTGAGCAGGTGATTGATCTGCTGGTAGGTCTCCACCAGGGCCGACCGGAGTGCCGGCGTCTGGCGGTCGTCGAAATAGATGAGGGTGTGCCCGTAGTCGAACAGCACGGCATCGAGGCCGCGCATCAGAGCAAGGAGCGCAGGGTGGTGAGGTTGGTCAGCCCTTCCAGCATCTCCTCGCCCGGCGTCTCCAGGATGAAAGCGCAGTGCGCCAGCGCCGGGTAGGTGAGCAGGGTGCGAAAGCCGTCCAGGCCGATGTGGCCCTGGCCGATCCCGGTGTGCCGGTCGGCCTTGCCGCCCAGCGGGACGTCGGTGTCATTGCAATGGCAGGCACGGATCCTGGCCGCTGGGACAAGGCGAGTGAGCTCGTCGAGGGTTGTCTGCATCCCTTCAGCGCCGCTGTCGTCGTAGCCCGAGGCATAGGCATGGGCGGTGTCGAAGACCACGCCCAGGCGGGTAGCGTGCTGGGGCAGGCGGTCCAAGATCTGGGCCAGGTCCTCGAACCGGGCCCCCACGTACGCACCGCCGCCGGCCGAGGTCTCCAGCAGGCAGCTCACCGGGTTGGGGACGGCGCTCAGGACTTCATCCAGCGCCGCAACCACCCGCCCGATCCCCGCATCGTGGCCCTCCCCCATGTGGCTGCCCACATGGGTCACCACGTACTGGCAGCCGTAGGCCTCGGCCCGCTGCAGCTCGCCCTTCAGCGCCGCCTTCGACTTGGTGTAAAAGGACGGATTGGGGCCGGCCAGGTTGATCAGGTACATGGCGTGCGCGAGCGCCGGCCGCACGTCGAGGTCTTCCAGGGCCTGCTTGAAGCGGGCCGTGGCGTTGGGATCGACCGACGCCGACCGCCAGGCACTCGGGTTGCCGGTGAAGATCTGGATGGTGTTGACGCCCAGGGCCTTGATGGTGTCGGCCAGCTTGTCCAGCCCGCGCCCGGTGTGCATGTGCATGCCGATCCGGCGGGTGGTGGTCACGCTTCGATTGTAGGAATGACGCGCCAGTAGACTGGGCTGATGTACCGGGTGGCCAGCTTCTCGGTGGGGCCGTACGACAACAACGTCTACATTGTCAGCGACCCGAAGTCGAAAGAGGCGCTCCTCATCGACGCCGCCAACGAGGCGCCCCGCATCCTCAAAGAGCTGGAGGGGCTGCGGGTGAGCCACATCCTGACCACCCACGGACACGGCGACCATGTGCAGGCGGCCCGCCAGGTGCGGGAGAAGACGCAGGCCCGCTTTGCCTGCCACGTGGAGGACGCGGGGATGATGCCGCTGCCACCCGACCAGCGGATTGCGGACGGGGATGTCTTCCGGTTCGGGGAGTATGAGCTGCGCGCCATCTACACGCCGGGACACACGCCGGGCAGCGTCTGCTTCGTGATCGGCGAGCACCTCTTTTCCGGCGACACCCTGTTCCCCGGAGGCCCTGGCAACACCGCCAATCCCTACGCCAGCTTCCCGACCATCATCGAGAGCATTCGGACGAAGCTCTTCACGCTCCCCGACGAGATGCAGGTCTTACCCGGCCACGGCAAGCCGACCACCATCGGCCATGAGCGGCCCCACCTCGACGAGTGGATCGCCCGGGGCTGGTAGGGGCCGCCCCGTCAGGGGTTCGCGAAATCCAGGAAGTCCCAGGCCCTGATCCGCTCGGGCCGAAGCTGCACCAGGCGTCCCGGAACGTCGGCGGCCTTGGCCAGGTAGCTCCGGGCGGCTTCCGGGGTGAGGTATCGCTTCGCCATGCGGGTCGTCGCCTCTAACGCGCCTTCATCGTGGAGCTCGGCGCTGCCGGCCGCCTCGACCCCGCGGTAGGGGAAGGCCTGCTCGGCGATGACGAGCGTCAGCCAGCGCTGCCGCTGCAAGTGCCGATCCTTGGCGTCGCCCTGGTTGATCACCACCCGAAAGACACCGTCCGCGTACTCGTACCAGACGGGCGACAGCAGCGGCGTGCCGTCCTGTCGGGTAGTGGCCATGACTGCCAGGAACTTCTCCTGCAGGAACCCCGCCATCTGGGCGAGCGTCCGGGTCCTCATTCGCGCAGCTTGAGGAACACCTCGGACGCCGCCAGGATCTTCTCGGTCCGGCTGTTGGGGATGTGGATGCGAACGCCTGGGTGGGCCTCCGTCCCGAAGTCCCACCCCTCGCGGTACCGGTCGCGGATCTCGGCGACGCTCTTGAGGGCTGCGGTGTTGGTGCCGTTCGTCATCCAGATGACTGGCTCGCGCGCCGTCGCGTATCCCAAACCGAGCTCGGTACCGCTGTCGCGGTAGAACCGGAACCCGGTCAGGGGTCGCTCCGACGGCACCAGCTCGTTGGAGCTCTCGGCCACCTGCTGGAGGGTCGCCATCTGGCCCTCGGCCACGGTGGTGCGGACCTGCAGGCGGGTCTTCAGATGCAGCGCCCGCTCGCGGCGGCGCTGCTCGCTCGCCACCTGCTGGATCTGGATCCGAAACTTGGCCAGCGTGTCTTCCAGCGGCGCCATCTCCTTCATCAGGTCGCGGACCTGCTGGGCGAGCTCTTCGTCAGACAGGCCTTGAAGGTCGGATGGCTGGTTCATCTTGTTATGTAGAGGGACATTTAGGGAGAGTCGCCTCAATTTTCGCAGGACGCCGCACCCTCGATTGGTGCGGCCGCTATCGGCGCCCCTCCCCTACCCCTCCCCAAGGGGGAGGGGAAAATTGGGCAAATGGTGCGGCCGTACCCGCGCCCCTCCCCAGGGGGAGGGGAAAGTTGGGCAAGCGGGCGAGGGACATGGCATCCCAAAGGGGGAGGGGAGAATTGGGCAACGGGGCAGGGACATTAGAATAAGTCCGCTATGGCTCTGACACAGACGGCCGTCTCGGCCGTGAAAGACCGCATCAGTGAACGGGTGGACCGCCTGCGCCCGGACCTGGAGCGGATCGGGCGCGACATCCATGCCAACCCGGAGATCGGGTACGAGGAGCACCGGGCGGCCGGCTGGCTGACCGAGCTGCTGCGCGGGCACGGATTCACGGTCGAGGTCGGCGTCGCCGACACGCCCACCGCGTTCGTGGCAACCCGCAGCCACGGAAAGGGCCCCACGGTCGCCTTCCTGGCCGAGTACGACGCCCTGCGCGGCCTGGGCCACGGGTGCGGGCACAACCTGATCGGGACCGCCTCCACCGGGGCGGGCATTGCCCTGGCGGAGCAGCTGGAGAAGTTCGGCGGCCGGGTCCAGGTGATCGGGACGCCGGCCGAGGAAGGCGGTGGAGGCAAGGTCCGGTTGATCCGAGCCGGCATCTTCCAGGAAGTGGATGCCGCCATGATGGTGCATCCGGACACCCGCACCCAGATCCTGCACTGGGCCCTGGCGGTCACCCACATGCACTGGGAATTCATCGGCCGCGCCGCGCACGCGGCCGGCGATCCGGAGAAGGGCATCAACGCTTTGGACGCGTTCGTGATGGCCTACAACGGAGTGAGCATGCTGCGCCAGCAGCTCAAGGAAGGCGCCCGCCTGCACGGGTTCATCAAGGAGGGCGGCACCGCCCCCAACATCATCCCGGAGCGGACCAGTGGCGAGTTCCTGGTGCGGGCTCGGGATAAGGCCTACATGGAAGAGCTGCTGGACAAGGTCAAGAACATCTTCCGAGCGGCCGCGCTGGCCACCGGATGCAGCGTTAACCTGACGTTTCCCGACGAACCGTACACCGACCTGCGCAACAACGGCGTGCTGGCCAGACTGTTTGAGGAGAACCTGCGCCGGCTTGGGATTCAGCCCACGGAGAGCCCCGCCTGGGAAAACGCGGGCTCCACGGATATGGGCAACGTGAGCCACGTGGTCCCGGGCCTGCATCCGACCATCGGCATCGCTGCCGCCGACGTCCCCGGGCACTCGCAGGCGTTCCTGGAAGCGTCCAACACCCCGCGCGGCTACCAGGCCATGACCGAAGCGGCCAAAGCGATGGCCATGACCGGGGCCGATCTGCTCGCCGAGCCGGCGCTGGTGGAGGAGGCGAAGGCGGAGTTCCGCCGCGGATAGGCTGATCGGCCAGGAACGCTATCGCGCGGACCGGGAGCGGCGCCGGCTGGGAAGCCTCACCGCCTATTGCGGCCCTACGCACTCGGGCAAGACCAAGAAACTGGAGGCGGAGGCCGAGCGGGCCGAACGCCAGCGACGGGGTGTGCAGCGGTTTAGTGGCCTGCATACCCCCTCCCCTACCCCTCCCCAAGGGGAGGGGAATATTGTTGCCATTGCGGAG
>DASPZT010000259.1:0-4225 GCA_035636135.1 Candidatus Limnocylindria bacterium
CTGTTGCGTGCCTTCGGCAGCATCGACAGCATTCGCAATGCCAGCGTCGACGACCTGAAGACGGTGAAAGGCATTACGCGCCAGGTCGCGGTCGCTATTAAAGAAATGCTCTGAGTCGGAGGCTAGAATCCGACTATGAAAGGCTCATCGCACGAGGCCCGCTGTTCGTTCTGCGGTAAGCACCAGGACCAGGTCCGCAAGCTGGTCGCCGGACCGGGAGTATTCATTTGCGACCAGTGCATCGCCCTCTGCAGTGAGGTGCTTGCCGAGGACGCCGGACCGCGTCCCCCGACGACCGAGAGACCGGGCCGTGGCGGATGGGTTCGCCGGATGGTTGGGCCAAAGCCGCCCCAGGCGCCGGCCTGAGGACGGAAATGCGAGCTAGCCCGGCTGGGACTCGGTCCGCGACGTCGGGACGGGCGCTTCCTCCACTTTCGGCGGTTCGGCACTGACCGTCGGTTCGGGCGCGACCGCCGGGTCGGCCGTTTCGGCCTTCGGTGGTTCGGCGCTGACTGTGGGTTCCGAAGCGATCGCCGAATCGGCCGCGACGGCTTGCGGTTGCGCCGTCGCTTGCGGCCGCCGCAATAGATAGGCCATGAGTGGGAGGCTGACCGCGAGCACGATGAGGGCCGTGACCTGGGCCTGCTTGAGACCGCCCAGGATGACGATGTTGTCGCGCAGGAAGAAGATGAAGAACTGGCTGACGGAGTACAGGGCCACGTAGAGCAGAGCCAGCACCCCGTCGGGCTGCACCCGTTTGCGGATCGTCCAGAGGACGATGAACAGCCCCAGGGCGATCAGCAGCTCGTAGAGGCTGGCGGGCTGGACCGCCACATTGCGGGGGCCGAAGGTGTTGGGGTTGGTGTACACGAACCCCCATTTGCCATTGGTCGGATAGCCGACGATGTCGCCATTGATGATGTTCCCTATGCGGCCGATGGCCTGTCCCAGGGTTAAGCCCAGCACCCCCACGTCGGCGAGCTTCCAGAACGGCAGTTTGAACACCCACGCCGACGCGAGCAGGGCCAGCCCGCCCGCGAAGATAGCGCCGTAGAAGGCCATGCCGCCCTGCCAGACCGCCAGGATCTGGCCAGGGTGGGAGAGGTAGAAGCCCGGCTGGTTTTGGGCCACGTAGTAGAGCCGGCCGCCGAGCACCCCGAAGGCGGCGATGATCAGGGCCACGTTCATCAAGCGGTCCGGGTCGAGCCCGCGCCGGGCTGCCTCTCGCAACCCGACTTGGATACCGGCATAGAGGCCGATCGCGATCATGATCCCGTACCAGTGGACCTTAAGGGTCCCGATGGTGAACGCGACGGGATCGATTCCGATCTTGATCAGCATCAGGTCCCAGTATAGGGAGGGCCCTCGCCGGTACCCTTGAAGAGCCATGCGCCGCGACCGGCCGTCGTTCACCGATGAGATCAAGGCCGAGCTGGCCGGCCTGCAGCCCGCCAAGCCCTGCTGCAAGGACGCCGAGCTCGACGCCATGATCCGGGTCCTGGCAGCCAGCCGGAACGGCCGCGTTCGGCTCCGCCTCCCCCGCAATCCCATTGCGCGGGCGGTGGTCCAGCTGGTCCGCGATACCGGCGGCCAGGTCCATGGCGTCCGCAAGGGCATGACCGAGCGCCGTCCCAGCTACGCGGTGGAGCTCTCCCCGGGCCCGGCGGCGCGGACCGAAGGGATGTGCTGCGCCCGGGCGGCCTGGCGCGGCCTGTTCCTCGCCCGTGGGGTGATTGCGGAGCCCGGCCGCGCGTACCATCTGGAGATCGCCGTCCCACCGGCGGAGCAGGCGGCCACGGCCTCGGTGCTCGATCGGTTGCGGCTGCCCACCACCCGCCTGCAGCGGCGGGGCCGGGCGGTTTTCTATTTCAAGGGCGCCGAGGCCATCACCCGGTCGCTGGGCTTGATGGGGGCCAACCGGGCGGTAGTGCGGTTCGAACACGATCGGATCGTGCGGGACATGCGGGGCAACGCCAACCGCCGGGCGAACAGCGAAACCGCCAACCTGGGCAAGCGGCTGCGGGTCGCGTATGCGCAGGTCGAGGCGGTCCGCAAGCTGCAGCACCACGAGCGATCCCTGCAATCCCTGTCGCCGGCACTGCGGGCGACGGCGGAACTCCGCCTGGCCCACCCGCATGCCAGCCTGCAGACGCTGGCAACCCACGCTCAGGTCAGCAAATCGGCGATTGCCCATCGCCTGCATCGATTGCTTGCGCTGACTCGCGAGAACGGTTTGTTAGACTGACCGCCGATGGGGCTGAAGGTCGGGATCAACGGCTTCGGGCGCATCGGGCGCAACGTTTTCCGCGCGGCCCAGGGCCGCTCAGAGTTCGAAATTGTCGCGGTCAACGACATCACCAGCCCGGCCACACTGGCCCACCTGCTCAAATACGACTCCATCCTCGGCAACTATGGCGGGACGGTCTCCACCGACGGCGACCACCTCCTGGTGGACGGCAAGCCGGTAAAAGTCTTTGCCGAGCGAGATCCGGGCGCGCTCCCCTGGCGCGACCTGGGGGTCAGCATCGTGATCGAGTCGACCGGCCTGTTCACCGATGCCACCAAGGCGCGCGCGCATATCGACAAGGGCGGCGCCCGGAAGGTCATCATCTCGGCGCCGGCGAAGAACGAGGACGTCACGCTGGTGCTGGGCGTCAACGAGAAGCGCTACGACCCGAAGCAACACCACGTGGTGAGCAACGCGTCCTGCACCACCAACTGCTTGGCGCCGCTAGCCCGGGTCCTCCACGAGAGCTTCGGCATCGAGTCCGGGATCATGACGACCATCCACTCGTACACCAGTGACCAGCGCCTGCTGGACGCGCCCCACGACGACCTGCGCCGGTCGCGGGCCGCGGCGCTGAACATCGTGCCGACCAGCACGGGGGCGGCCAAGGCCATGGGCCTGGTGATGCCGGAATTGAAGGGCAAGCTGCATGGCATGTCGCTCCGCGTCCCGACCCCCAACGTCTCCCTGGTGGACCTGACCGCCATGTTCCGCGACAAGGTCTCGGCCGAGACCATCAACGAAGCCCTCCGGGAAGCCGCGGCCAGCGAGCTGAAAGGGATCCTCACCGTCACCGAGGAGGCGCTGGTCTCGACGGACTTTCGCGGTAATGCCTACTCCTCGATCGTGGACGCCCTCTCCACCATGGTGGTGGGCGACCGGCACGGCAAGGTGCTGTCCTGGTACGACAACGAGTGGGGATACTCCTGCCGGGTGGTCGACCTCGCCGCCTTCATGGGCGAGCGCCTGAACTGATCCCGGCCACCGGTTTTCAGAAGGCTACCATTCGGGATCTCGACCTTCGAGGAAAACGCGTCCTTGTGCGCGTGGACTTCAACGTGCCGCTGGAAGGGTCGCGGATCGTTGACGATACCCGGATCCGCGAGGCGTTGCCCACCATCCGCGCCCTCGTCGACCAGGGCGCCCGGGTCATCGTGATGACCCACCTGGGCCGGCCCGACGGGACGGTCGACGAGGCCTTCCGGACCACACCCCTAGCCGCCAGGCTGGCCGAACTGCTGGGCCGGCCCGTACGACACCTGGATGAGAGCGTAGGACCGGCGGTTGAGCAGGCAATCAGCCAGATGCGGGATGGCGACGCGGTCATGCTCGAGAATGTTCGCTTTCAGCCGGGCGAAACACGCAATGACCCCGAGTTCGCCAAGCAGTTGGCATCGCTGGGCGACGTGTTTGTCAACGATGCGTTTGGGACCGCTCACCGGGCCCATGCTTCGACGGTGGGGATCGCCGCGTATCTCCCGGCCGTCGCCGGCCTGCTGATGGAGCGAGAGATTTCGACCCTGGGACGGATCCTGACCGATCCGCCTCACCCGCTGGTCGCCATCCTGGGCGGCTCCAAGATCTCGACCAAGATCGGCGTGATCCGCAACTTGCTGCCGCGGGTGGAACACCTCTGCATCGGCGGGGCGATGGCCTGCACCTTCTTTAAGGCGGACGGTCTGGCAGTCGGGCGGTCCTTGGTGGAGGACGATCACCTGGGGACGGCCAAGGAGCTCACGGCGCTGGCGGCTTCGCTCCGGCATCCGATTCACCTTCCGCTGGACGCGGTGGTCGCGGCTGAGGCCAACCCCGGAGTCGCCAGTCGGGTCGTCAATGTGAGGGCGATCCCAGCCGACCAACGCGTCCTCGATATCGGCCCGATGACGGTCGAACGCTTTCTGATGATCGCCGACGGCGCCGGAGCGGTGGTCTGGAACG
>DASPZT010000260.1:0-11169 GCA_035636135.1 Candidatus Limnocylindria bacterium
GCCATCGCCATGAACCGGCTGGGCGGAAAGAGCAACACGGGTGAGGGGGGCGAAGATCCGGTGCGGTTCCGCACCCGGGGCACCGATCGCGACCGCAACTCCCGGATCAAGCAGGTGGCCTCCGGACGTTTCGGGGTCACACCCGAGTACTGTGCCTTCGCCGACGAGCTGCAGATCAAGATCGCCCAGGGCTCCAAGCCGGGCGAGGGTGGCCAGCTCCCCGGCCACAAGGCCACCGCAGAGATCGCCCGCCTGCGCCATACCCAGCCGGGGATCGCGTTGATCTCCCCACCCCCGCACCACGACATCTATTCCATCGAAGACCTGGCCCAGCTGATCTTCGATCTCAAGCAGGTGAATCCGCTGGCCGCGGTCTCGGTGAAGCTGGTGGCCGAGACCGGGGTGGGCACCATCGCCGCGGGCGTGGTCAAGGGACTGGCCGACGTGGTGCACATCGCCGGCGCCGATGGGGGCACCGGGGCCAGCCCGCTGTCCTCCATCAAGAACGCCGGCATCCCCTGGGAGTTGGGGCTGGCCGAAGCCCAGCAGACGCTGGTCCGGAACGGCCTTCGTGACCGGGTGCGCCTGCGGGTGGACGGTGGCTTCAAGACCGGCCGCGACGTCGTGATCGCGGCCCTGCTGGGCGCCGACGAGTACAGCTTCGGCACCGCCGCCCTGCTGGCGGAAGGCTGCCTGATGGTGCGCACCTGCCATCTCGACACGTGCCCGGCGGGCATCGCCACCCAGCGGCCGGAGCTGCGGGCCAAGTTTGCCGGCACACCCGAGATGGTGGCCGCCTACCTGACCTACGTGGCCGAAGAGGTTCGCCGGATCCTGGCGGGTCTCGGCCTGCGCAGCCTGGAGGAGGCGGTCGGCCGCGTCGACCTGCTGCGGCAGCAGCCCGGCCAGGGCCGCCGGGCGGATCGGCTGGATCTGTCCCCGTTGCTGGCGGCTCCGGGGTCGGGTCCCCGTCGCTATGTCCGCTCCCTTCCGATCCAGCGGCCCACCTCGGGGCTGGGCGACCGGCTCTGCGCCGATGCCTTTGTGGCGGTCCGAAACGGCGAGCGCGTTGAGCTCCGCTACGACATCGGGAACGGCGACCGCACGGTAGGCGCCAAACTGGGTGGGATGCTGGCCATGGAGTTCGGCACCTCGACCCCCAGCGGGTCTGTCAGGGTTCGGTTCGACGGCACCGCCGGCCAGAGTTTCGGCGCGTTCCTCACGGATGGCGTGGAGTTCGAGCTCACCGGCGAGGCCAACGACTACGTGGGCAAGGGCATGGGTGGTGGGCGCATCGTCATCCGGCCACCCGCCGACGATGCCGGGGATCCGCACCTGCTGGGCAACACCGTCCTCTACGGCGCGACCAGCGGGGAGCTGTTCTGCGCCGGGCGGGCCGGCGAGCGCTTCGCCGTCCGCAACAGTGGAGCGGTCGCCGTGGTGGAAGGCGTGGGCGAGCATGCGTGCGAGTACATGACCGGCGGCACGGTCGTGGTGCTGGGGTCCGTCGGCCACAACCTGGGCGCCGGGATGACCGGCGGTGAGGTCTTCGTCTACGATCCCGGGATTGCGTTGCGAGCCATGATCAACCCCGAACTGGTGGACGTCCATCGCCTGGTCGGCGACCATCAACTCCTGGCTGAGCACACGTTGCGCTTACGTCAGCTGCTGGAGCGGCACACCACCTACACCGGGTCAGGGCTGGCGCGGTCCATTCTCGATGGCTGGCACGAAGCCCTGCACCATTTCTGGCGGGTCGCGCCCCGAGCCGACGTCGCGCGCATCGAAAACCAGCACGAAGGGACGATGGCCGCCCGGGGCTAAAGTCCGGATCCGCGCTAAGCCCGGATCCACCGATCGGACGACGCAGATTGGGTTGCGCGGCGAGATGAGCGGAAGGAGGCGACGAGCACGCGAGGGCGCGCACCCGTCGGTGCGTAACCGAGCGCGCGCAGGAGACGACACACCGCTCGCTCGCCCCGCAGCCAAGATGCAAGTTCGATTCGGTGGATTCGGGCTAAGCTAGGCGCGGAACTCTTCGCTCAGGACCGGAACCCCAGCGATGTCCGCCTGCACCGCGTGCGGGCGCGCGACCGCCATCGCCTGTCGCCAGTGTTCGATGGCCAGATCCTTCTCGCCCCGAGCGCCCAGGATTTCCGCATACTGCGCATGGCATTCCGCCAGCCGCTCAGTGACCCGAAGGGAAGTCAACAGCGCAATCGCTTGGGTGAAGACCTGGTCGGTCCTGGCGTCATCGCCCGCCCGCGCAGCCAGCCGGCCCAGAAACTGGAGCGCCAGCGCCGCCGTCATGGACTCGCCCAGCCGCTCCGCCAGTGCCAGCGCCTGGGTGATGTAGTCCTCCGCCTGCGCGAAGGCCTCGCGATGCAGGTACAACTCGCCCATGCTCAGCAGCACATGACTCTTGCCCTGTTCCGTCTGCTCCTGATCAAAGATGGCGAGCGCGCCGCTGACGTGGCGCTCCGCCGCCTCCAGGTCGCCCTGCTTGATCAGCACCAGCCCCAGGTTGTTTTCGGCCCGGGCCATCGCCAGGCGGTCCTGCTGCATGCCGTAGAGGGCTAGCGCCTTGTGCGAATAGGAGGCGGCCCGCGTGAGGTTGCCCATCTCCTGGTAGGCGACGCTCAGATCGTTGTACATGCGCGCCAGGCGACTGAGGTCGCGCAGCGCCCCGGCCGCGCGCACCGCTTCTTCGTAGAAGGCCACCGCCTTGGCCCACTGGTGATGGGTGAGCTGGATGGCGCCGATATGCCCGAGGATCCGGACCTCGGTGGACAGGGGGACCGGGCTGAGCTTCCGACACTCCCGCAGAGCAGCTTCGGCGAGCTCCAGGGCCTCCCGTCGCTCGAGCATGTACAGGCCTCCCGCTTCACCGTCCATGCACTCCACGACCATCCATCCGTCGCCGATCTCCTGGAAGAGCGTCCGCGCCCGGCGGTAGTTCTCGAGGGCGCCCTCCGGATCCTTGAGCTCCAGCTGGGCCCGCCCCAGGTAGTAGCGCGCGAGCGCTTCCTCACCGGCCCCTCGAGCAGCGGGCAGCATCCCGTAGGCCGTGTCTCGCAACGCCCGCCAGTCCCCGGCCAGCGCTGATTGCTCGAGATGGTCAAGGGCAGGATCGGTGGCGGACCCGCGGAGGGGCCGGCGAGGAGCCCCGCCCCCGTCCCCGATGAAGAACGCAATCGGCTTGCCGGTGCGCTGCGCGATGTGCTCCAGCGTCCGCATCGAGGGACGGGCCTTGCCGGTTTCCACCAGGTGGATGGCGGCCCGGCTGACTTCGCCCTGCGCCACCTGTTCGAGGGTGAGCCCGGCTTCCAACCGGGCCTGCCGGACACTCCCCGGGCGGACGTCCACGCCAGGGAGATGGGGTCGCCGAGCGGGCGGCTTGACAGAACTTCCCCTCACAAGACCTAGGCATAATTTACACGCTTCGTAACCGCTCGGCGACCTCGGGTTATCGCTTACCCCAGTCGGGGCCGGTTTGGTCTACCAACCGGACGGTGAGCCGTCGGCGAACACGGTAGCGGCGAAAGCCACCAGGCTAAACAGGGCGACCAGAAGGGATAGGCCGAATTTCCGCATTTTTTGACCTCCGTTGAGCGTCTTGTTAAGGGGCTCACTACGGAGTACGGCCTCTGGCTCGTTCTGTCAAGTGGCGCTGACTTGACAGAATGGGCAGCGCATGCTACGAAGCCCGCAGTTGCAAGCCGAGATCTGGGGGAACGCCGGTGGGTCCAGGCACTAAGCCAGCGGCCCCTCCTGAGGCGCCGACCTCGTCGGCACCGTCGGCACCGTCGCGGTCAGGAAGTGGGCTTGCGGTGGATACCCTGACGCCGAGAGAGCTCGAGGTGCTCGTCCTGGTGGCGCGCGGCCTGACCACTCCAGAGATTGCGGCCGAGCTCGTCATCAGCCGGCGCACCGTTCACGCGCACCTGCGCTCCATCTACCCGAAGCTGGGGGTGACCTCCCGCGTCGGCGCCACGCGCTATGCCATCTTGCATGGAGTGATCTGACGCGGTCACTTCAGCGAGCGCATTCACCACGGCTCCAACGACCAGTAAGGCCGGCCCCTCCACCGCTCGCTTAGCCACGCGGCGGCCGATGTCGTCCAGCCGCGCGCGCACCACCCGCTGCCGCGATGTCGAGGCGCCCTCGACCAGCGCCACCGGGCAGGTGGGCGGCCGTCCAGCGACGATCAGCTGCGCGCTGACCTGCTGCAGTGCCTGCACCGGCATCATCACCACCAGCGTGTCGGCGCCGGCCAGGTCGCGGAAATCCTGGACGCCTCCGTCGGCGCGACGGGCCGTGGTAACGGCGAAGGAGGCCGCCAGGCCACGATGCGTGAGCGGGATGCCGGCCAGGGCCGGAGCCGCGGTGGCCGCACTGACCCCGGGCACGACCTCGATCGTGATCCCCGCCGCCACCAGGGCCAGCACCTCTTCCCCGCCCCGGCCGAAGACAAATGGATCGCCGCCCTTCAGCCGAACCACGAAGCGACCGGCATGGGCCGCGGCGATCATGTGCGCTTCGATGGTGCCCTGCTGGACCGATGTCCGTCCGCCGCGCTTGCCCACGCAGACCAGCTCGGCGTCGGGCCGGCACCAGGCCAGCGCCGCGGGGTCCACCAGCGCGTCATAGAGCACCAGGTCGGCGCGCGTCAGCAGATCCACCGCCCGGACCGTGAGCAATGCGGGGTCACCGGGGCCCGCCCCCACCAGCGCCACGTGCCCGTCGCTGTTGTTGATCGCGGTCTCGGCGGCGGCCGCCTTGCCGGCCCGCAGCAGGTCGAGCGCGGGAGATCCGAGCACGCGGGCGTACTGGCTGGTCTGCTCGCTGAGGGAAACGCCCTGCTGGCGAAGCCGGTCCCGCAGCCTCCCGGTGAGCTCAACCATCGAGCCCCACTCGGGGCCCAGCCACCGCTCGACCAAGCGGCGCAGGTGCGCGGCCAGAAAGGGCGAGCGACCCGACGTGGAGATGGCGACCTGGAGCGGTCCCCGGCGCACCAGGGCCGGGGCGATGAAGGTACAGAGCGCGGGCCGGTCGAGCACGTTCACCAGCACGCCACGCTGTTGCGCCGCCCGGCTCACGCGAACGCCGGTGGCCTCGTCGCGGCTGGCGTCGATGGCAAGGACACAGCCATTGAGGTCTGCCTCCTCGAATCGCCGCTCGACCAGCGCCACCTCGAGCGTGCGGAAGTCTGGGATGAGCCGATCCCAGACGACGGTGACCCTCGCCCCGGACTCGAGCAGACCGCGGGCCTTGGCCAGCGCCGCCTCGCCCCCGCCCACCACCAGGCACTCCTGCCCGCCGACCTCCACGAAGGCGGCGTAGTACCCCATCAGACCGCCGCGCTCCGCGCCTCGACGCCGTCGCTCGCGGCGGCGCGCAGGATGTCGGCAACTTCCGGCCGGGTGAATTCATCGGGTAGGGTCTGCCCCGCGGTCAGCAGCTGCCTGACTCGTGAGCCGCTGAGCGCCAGTTGGGCATTCGCCGGGTGCGGGCAGGTACGGCTCGACGCCATGCCCTGGCACCGCGTGCAGTAGAAGGTGTGCTCGAACCGGAGGATCTCGATGCCAAGTTCCTCCGGCCGGTAGTCGTCGAAGATGCGATGGGCGGCGTAGGTGTCGTAGTAGTGGCCGACGCCCGCGTGGTCGCGGCCCACGATGAAGTGGGTGCAGCCGTAGTTGCGCCGGATGATGGCGTGAAAGACCGCTTCCCTCGGGCCGGCGTAGCGCATCCACGCGGGGTTGGTGGCCAGCAGGACGCGGTCGGCCGGGAAGTATTCCTCGATGAGCGCCTCATAGCAGCGGAGGCGGACCTCGGCCGGGATGTCATCCGCCTTCGTCTCCCCCACCAGGGGGTGCAGCAGCAGGCCGTCCACGATCTCCAGGGCGACCTTCTGCAAGTATTCGTGCGCCCGGTGCACCGGGTTGCGCGTCTGGAACCCCACCATGGTCCGCCAACCGAGCTCGGCCTTGCGGCGGCGGACCTCGCGCGGCGTCAGGTCATACGCGGGGAAGGATGGGGCGGGCCGGCCCAGCCCGGTGACGGGGCCGGCAACGGCCAGCTCACCCGAGTCGTGCAGGGCCCGCACCCCTGGGTGCGCGAGCTCCTCGGTGCCGTAGACGGCGACCGCTTCCGGGCGATGGGGGGCGCGGAAGATCCCCTCGACGTCGAGCAGCCCAATCGGGACGCCCTCCGCCCACAGGGCCACGCGATCGGCCCCGCCGATACGCCTGGCCTGGTCGCGGTCGATCCGGAGCGTGACCGGAATGGGGAAGGGCTGGCCGGAGCGGAGCCGCCCCTGCTCCAGGACGGCAGCGTAGTCCTGCTCGCCGACGAACCCGTAAAGCGGACTGAGCGCAGCCGTTGACAACATATAGATGTCGGCGGCCTCCCGCTTCCCGACGTCGAGGCGCGGCCGGCGGCCGGCCTCGGCGAGGCCCGCCTCCCGTTCCTCGCTGCTGATCAGCTGCTCCCGCGGGACTGCCGGAAGATAGCCGAGGCGCTCCAGGGTCGAAACGATTTTGTCGACGGACTGCTGGACGCCCTCGTGATCGGTGTCGACCACCACCTCGGCGCGCACGGGCGGCTCGTACGGATCGCTGATACCGGTGAAGTGGTCGAGCTCCCCCGCCAGCGCTCGTTGGTACAGCCCCTTGACGTCTCGGCGGATCAGCTCGTCCAGCGAACAGCGAATGTAGACCTCGACGAAGGCCCCGGCCTGGGCGCGGACTGCGTCACGCGCCGCGCGGTACGGAGAGATGGCGGCGGTGATGGGGATGCCCCCGTTGCGCGCCAGCACGCGGGCGACGTACCCGATGCGACCGATGTTGGTGTCGCGGTCCTCGCGGGAGAAGCCCAGCCCCTTCGATAGGTGGGTGCGGATCTCGTCGCCATCCAGGACCTCGGCCGTGCGGCCCCGCTGTCCGAGCTCGGCTCGCAGCCGTTCGGCGATGGTCGACTTCCCGGCGCCGGAGAGCCCGGTAAGCCAGATGATAAACCCGCGCCCCACCTCAGGCATCGGCCAATCCCCAGCGCCGGCTGATGGCCCGATCGGCGTGACTGAAGAGGGCGTCGATTGTCATCCCGATCAGGAGGATGACGATCATGGCGGCCAGCAGGCCATCGGCGTCACGAGCCGTACGGGCGAAATGCAGGCGCCAGCCCAGCGAGGGCTGATTGCCAAGCAGGACCAGGAGCTCCCCGGCCATGAGGCTGCGCCAGGCAAACGCCCACCCCTGCTTGAGCCCGCCAAGAAAAGCCGGCAGCGCGGCCGGGAGGATGACGTAACGATAGAGCCGCGGACCGCGCGCCCCAATCACGCGGCCGGAGCGCAGGAGGAGCGGGGGAATGTGGTCAATGCCACCGATCAGACCGTTGGCGATGGCCGGCGCCGCCCCCAGCACGACCACCAGGAGAATGGCTTGCTCGGTCAGCTGGAAGAGCAGGATGGCCAGCGGGAACCAGACAATCGACGGCATGGTCTGGAGCCCGGTGATCACGGCGCCGATGGCGGCCCGCACGATACGCGTGCGAGCGACGGCGAGCCCGATGGCCGAACCCAGCACGAGCGCCAGCGCGTATCCAATGAAGGCCCGCCGCAGGCTAATCGCGACCGCCACGAAAAAGCCCGGATCACGCGTGTTCTGGTAGAGGCGCGCCAGCACCCGGCCCGGACCCGGCAGCAAGGATTCCGGCTTCCAGTGGCTCCACGCCACCAGCTGCCAGCAGGCGACCACCAGCGCCGCCGCGGCCAGTTTCGGCCAGGTGCTGGACCAGAGACGGGCAACGCGGGATCGCGCGCGCCCCCGGTGGAGCTCGAGAGCGTCGAGCGCCTCCAGCTCCCAGTCGAGGACGGCGAGGCTAGTGGCCAGGTTGAAACACCTCCAGGCGCAAGCGATCGATAATCTCGGCCGCCACCGTGGCCAGCTCCGGCGACTCGATGCGGCGCGGCCGGGGCAGCTGGATGGTGAACTCGTCCACGACCCGGCCCGGACGGCTGCTCAACAGCAGCACCCGGTCGCCGAGCCGGACGGCCTCCCGGACGTTGTGGGTGACGAAGAGCACCGCGAGATGCCGATCCCGCCAGACCCGCTCCAGCTCGTCATGCAGGAGGTCCCGCGTCATGGCATCCAGCGCTCCGAATGGCTCGTCCATCAGCAGGACATCGGCGTCCTGCGCCAGGGCGCGGGCCAGCGCGGCCCGCTGCCGCATCCCGCCTGACAGCTCGTGTGGACGGCGGTCGGCAAATCCGCCCAGGCGGACCAGGGTGAGCAGCTCGGCGACCCGGTCGCGACGCGCTGCCTTCGGAATCCCGCGCAGGCGCAGCGCCAGGTCGACGTTGCCGGCTACGGTGAGCCAGGGAAAGAGCGCGGCCTCCTGAAACAGCAGCGTGGTTCGGGCGTCGGCGGCGGCCTCGACCCGTCCCACCGTCGGCTGGTCGAGCCCGGCCACCAGGTTGAGCAGGGTGCTCTTGCCGCACCCCGAGGCGCCGACCAGGCACACGAACTCGCCCGGCGCCAGATCCAGCGACACTCGGTGGAGGGCCAGGATGGGAGCGCCGCCGGTGCGGAAGACTTTCGAGACGTCCCGGATGGACACGGCGACCGGAGCCTCGGCCCCGACCCGGTCGTCCGCCAGCTCGACGGCACTCATCGTTGCCCTCGTTTGCGCGGCTGGATTCCGCTCCCGACCAGGGCCTCACCCTCTTCGCCGCTCGCCCTCGTTGCCGCCGTTCCTTCCGAACTGCCGGCGGGAACCAACGCTCCTTCGGGCGTCGCCACCTGCGCCAGGCCCTGCAGGCCCTCGTCATCGAATGAGTTCAGGAACGCGGTGAAGTCCTGGCCCGGCCTCCGCCTGGCCAGGTAGGCGCGCAGCAGGGACTCCAGGAAATCGGGAAGCCGATCGGCCCGGATGCGGGCGCCCTTCACTTTGCGCCCGAACCGGCTCTCGATTCCGAGGTGGCCGCCCAGATGGACCTGGAAGACGTCAGTCTCGATGCCGTCGATCACGACCATGGAGCCCATGAAGCCGATGTCCGCCACCTGAAAGCGGGCGCACGAGTTGGGGCAACCGTTGAGGTTGATGCGGGCGTAGTCGTCGAAGTCGGGGAGGCGGCGCTCGAGCTCATCGACCACGGTTCGGGCCAGGCTCTTGGTCTCGGCCAGCGCCAGCTTGCAGAACTCCAGCCCGGTGCAGGCCATGGTGGAGCGGCGGAAGCTGCTCGGCTTCACCTGGAGGCCGATGCCGGCCAGCTCGGCGGCCAGCTGATGCACGCGTTCCTCGGCGACGTCGAGGATGACCATCTTCTGTTGGGTGGTGGTCCGGATGCGGCCCTGGCCGTACTGCCGGGCCAGCGCCGCGATCCCGCTGAGCTGGTCGGCGTCGGTGCGACCGGCGACCAGCGGGAAGCCCACGTAGAGGTTGCCATCGTGCTGCCGGTGGACCCCGATGTGGTCCCGATGTACGGCCGCCGAGACCGGAGCCGGCGGGCCGTCGAGGAGCCGGCGGTGCAGATATTTCTCCTCCATCACCTCGCGCACTTTCTGGGCGCCCCAATCCGCTACCAGGAATTTCAGGCGGGCGTGGGTGCGGCTGCGCCGGTAGCCATAGTCCCGGAACAAGGCGGTGATGGCCCAGCCGGCGTCGACCACTTCTTCCGGAAGGACGAAGATGCCGAGTCGCTGCGCGAGAAAGGGGTTGGTGGACAGGCCGCCGCCGACGAACATGTCGAAGCCCACCCGGCCATCGACGCGATGCGCCACCAGCCCCACGTCGTTGATCTCGTGGGCGGCGCACTGGTGCGTGCACCCGGTGATCGACATCTTGTACTTCCGGGGCAGGTTGGAAAACTCTTTGGTCCCGGTCAGGCGGCGGTCGAGGGCCTGGAGATACGAGGTGGCATCGAGGATTTCATCGGCGTCGATCCCGGCGGTGGGGCAGCCGAGGATGTTGCGGGTCACGTCGCCGCAGGTTTCCAGGCTGCTCAGCCCGACCTCGGCCAGCCGCGCCCACACGGCGGGGATGTCTTCGATGCGGAAATTGTGGAACTGGAAATTCTGCCGGTCGGTGACGTCGACCACCCCCTGGCCGTAGCGGCGCGCCACCGCGGCGCAGGCGTCGACCTGGTCCGCCGTGAGCTGGCCGCCGGCGATGCGCAGCCGCATCATGAACCGGCCCTCATCCTCCGGCAGCTGGGTGTAGAGGCCCCACCAGCGAAAGCGGTTCTGCAGGTCGGCGGGGTCGATGGAGTCGAACCCCGACTTGGCATAGACGTTGACGATCCGGTCGTACACGTCCAGGCCGTCCTGGTCGCGCTTGACGCGCTCCTGCCGGGTCAGCGGCTCGCGGTAGCCGAGAGCCCACTGGCCTTCCGGTCGGGGCGCCCGTTTCGGACGCGTCGCCACGTCAGCCACTAGGCTTCGACCTCCAGTACCTGGTCGTCGCCGCGGGCCAGGGTCACGGGTTGTGTCTGCGAGCCACCGGCCACCTGCACCTCGAGCGTCCAGGCTCCGGGCGCGGCGTAGAACTGAAAGCGACCGGTCTCATCGGTTCGGATCCCGCCCACGAACTCTCCGGAGGCGCCCTGGAGCGATAGGTACGCGCCTTCCAGCGGACGCCCCTGGCGGGTCACCCGGCCGCGGATGGTGCTCTCCCGGCTCATTGCAGAACCTCGGCCAGCTCGGCACGGTACTCGAGCTCGATGGGCACGTCGATCAGCGAGCCGTACTCGACCCAGGACCCGTCATAGTTGCGGACGTCGTGGAAGCCAAGCAGCTCCTTCAGCACGAACCAGGTGTGCGAGGACCGTTCCCCGATGCGGCAGTAGACGAAGGTGGGCGCCGCCGGGTCGAGTCCGAGCTGGTTCTCGTACAGCTCGCGCAGCTCGGCAACCGGTTTGAAGGTGCCGTCTTCGCGAACGGCTTTCGACCACGGGAGATTCTTTGCCCCCGGGATGTGGCCGCGCTTCTGGGCCTGCTCCTGCGGCAGGTGCGCCGGCGCCGCCAGCTTGCCGATGAACTCTTCGGGGGACCGGACATCGACCGTCTGGATCCGTCCTGCGCCGGCGACGACCTCGTCGCGTTTGACCCGGATGGCCCCGTTCGCGGGCTGGGCCCGGTACGATGCCGGCGTTCCAACAGGGAGGTCGGTGGT
>DASPZT010000261.1:0-11510 GCA_035636135.1 Candidatus Limnocylindria bacterium
TGCCTGCTGTTCGAGATGGACCAGGCCGAGGCCGCGCATCACCTTGGTGGCGAAGTACCCTTCTTCGCTGCTGAAGGCGGCGCCGCCGGCGAAGGCGATTCCCTCCGTGCGGTTGACAGTGTTCCCGCTGCCATCCTGGGCGACGAAGGTGGCGTCGCGGGCGTCTTTGATGCGCTGAGCCAGCTTGTTCAGCAGGTCATCCCAGGTGATCTTCTGCCAGTGGTCACTGCCCGGCGCCCTGTACATCGGCGATTCCACTCGCCGGGCGCTGGTCGCCAGCTGCATGGCGGTGGCCCCCTTGGGACACAGGCGGCCTTCGTTCACCGGGCTGTCCGGGTTGCCCTCGATCTGCAGCAGCTGGCGGCTGCCGTCGGCATTGTCCTGCGTGTACGCCACCAGCGCGCAGCCGACGGCGCAGTAGGGACAGACCGAGTGCGACTCGCGCGCCCCGGCGATGCGGAAGTTCTGGGTGACCTGGACCGCTGACGCGGTATCGAACCCCAGGGCGGTGAGCCCGGCGGCGCCGGTCCCGGCGGCGCTCAATTTTAGAAACGTCCGGCGCGTAAGTTCAGGCATCGCCTTACCTCATCTTCCCCGGCCGCGGACCCGTTGATGATAAGGACCGGACCGCGATCGTGTCAAACTGTCTGAACCATGAATGACTGGTTTACCGCGCTCGGCCGGCGACTGGCGGAGGCAGCCTTCCGCCGACAGGCGGCCATTGATCCGCCGGAGCTAGACCCGGACCTGGCCACCGAGATCCTGGACCTGGCCAGGGTGGCGGCCCACACCCAGGAACGGCGTTTTGCCCCGCTGGCCAGCTTCATGGCCGGCGTGGCGGTCGAGCGCATGCGGCACGCCCGGGCCGGCCTCTCCCCCGCCGAGCTGGGGGCGTACGTTCGCGAGGTGCGCGAGTCGCTCGAAAAAGAGTCAGCCGATCTGAGCCAGCAGGTCAGCTAGAGAGACCGCCCCCAGCGAGGGGATCGTCAGGTCGGCGCGGCTCAGATCCAGGCTAGCGGTCATCACGGTGGGGACGGCCACGCAGCGCAGGCCGGCCGCTTTGGCGGCGGCGATGCCGTTGCTGGAATCCTCCAGGGCCAGGGCTTCCTCAGGCATGACCGTCAGTCGCTTCACAGCCTCGAGGTAGAGCTCCGGATCCGGCTTGGTGCGCGTCACGTCCTCCCGGCAGACGACGGCGTCGAACGCATCGGCGATGGAGAACCGCTTCAGATGCTCGACCACCCAGGCGCGCCTGGAGCTGGACGCGATGCCCACCCCCAGGCGCAACCGACGGGCGTCCTGCAGGTACTCGGCCACCCCCGGCATCAGCCGCTGCAGGGCGGTCGCTTCCTCGTAGTAGCGGCGCTCCAGATCGTCGAAACGCTGCCGGTCGAGCGGACGGCCGACCCGCTCCTCCAGGTACTGGATCGGATCGAAGGGTCCGGAGGACGTGCCGATGATGGTGACCCAGATCTCGAGCGGCAACTCCTGCCCCTGCTCGCGGTAGATGCGCTGCCAGGCCCGGAAGATGGGCTCCTCGGTTTCGACGATGAGGCCGTCGAAGTCGAACACCAGGGCTCGGATCGGCTTCACCGGAACAAAATAACGGGCGGCCCGATGGCCGCCCGCCTTTCGGGTCGACGGGTCGCGATCAGCGGGTGGCGACGGGCTCCCTGGCCCCAGGTGGAACGTACGCGCCGGCCGCGGTCTTGGCTTTGGCCAGCACCTTCTGCAGTTCGTCGGCCGTAATCAACTTGATGGTCCGCAGGTTCCGAAGGGCGCCGGAGCTTCCGACGGCGACCGAAACGGCCGCCGCGGTGACATCATCCGGCGCGTCCACGATCACCAGGTAGTCGTCGTCGCCGAACGTCCAGTAAATGCTGTCGAGCTTCGCCCCCACGCTCTCCGCGGCTTTCCGCACCGCGGCGGCCCGGTCCCCCGGATTCTGAACGAAGCGGGCCCAGGTCTCCGCCGTGTAGCCGCCCATGACTGCGTACTTGCCCATGGCCGTTACCTCCTTTTCGACCCGATGGTAGTCCTTGCCGTCAGCCGAAAACAGGGAACAGCTGTTTGGCCAGCCCGGATCCACCGAGCGGACGAAGCAGATTGACATGCGGGGCGCGCCGAGCTGAAGGAGGCGACGAGCACGCGAGGGAGCCCATCCGTCGATGCGTGACCGAGCGCGCACAGGAGACGACGCCCGGAGCCCGGCCTCGAGCTCAGGCCGCATCCGCCCCGAGATGCAAGTTCGTTTCTGTGGGTTCGGGCTCAGCTGTCCCACGAGAGGACGTCCAGGGCTCCCGGAATCACCTCGAAGACGGCGGGCGTCTCCCCCACCAGCTCGCCATCGGCCTGGACCTGGGCGGGGGTCTCGGCCTCAATCTCCACCCGGCGGGCCCGGGCGAAGCGCACCTGCGCCAGCCGTCCATGTTTTCCCTGGTACAGCAGCGGGAGGCTGCGGATAGCCAGTGGCCGCCCGATGTCGCCGATGATCACCACATCCAGCCACCCGTCATCCAGCCGGGCGTCGGGCGCCAGCCACATGCCACTGCCGGCATAGCCGCCGTTGGCCACCACGATGGTCCAGACCCGGAGGCGCTCGGTCGGCCCGTCGTCGAGGCGGACGCGTACAGCCACGTTGCGGTGCACCATCAGGCTCCAGGCGGCGGCGCCAAGGTACCGAGCGGTCCCGCCCAGTAGCGCCGGGGCAGCGACCGCCCGGCGGGCGATGCGGGCGCCGATGCCGGCATCGGCCGCGTTGATGAAGAATCGCCGGCCGTTGGAGGTGGCGGCGCGCGCCACGTCGATGGTTTTGAACCGGGATGCCTGGAGCCACCCCGGGATCAGGGCCGGGTCGCGCGGTCCGGGCAGGCTGCGGCAGAAGTCGCCGCCCGTTCCGGCTGGCAGCGCTCCGAAACGAGGCCGCGCCGTTCCCGGCCGGCGCAGCAATCCGTTCACCACCTCGTGGATGGTGCCATCGCCGCCGACCGCGATCACGGTTCGCCCGTTGGCGGTGGCCGCGGCCTCGGCGGCGTCGCCGCGCCGGGTGGTCCAGACGACGTTCACGTTCACCCCGGCGGCAGCACAGGCGGCGGCGCCGCGGGCCCAGAACCGGCGCGCCCGGCCATCGCCCGCGACCGGGTTTACGATGACGAGCGGCTCAGGACCCGTCGTGCGGTCTCCACATCCCGGCTGATCTGGTGCTGGAGCGCGGTAACAGAGGCGAACCGCCGCTCGCCGCGCAGTCGCTGGACGAAGAACACTGTCAGCAGTTTGCCGTACAGGTCGCCCTGGTAGTCGAAGAGGAAGACTTCGACGGTCAGGGCATGGCCGCCAAACGTGGGACGAAACCCCAGGTTCAGGGCGCCCTGATACTCGGCCCCCTCCAGATCGACCCGGACGGCGTACACCCCGTTGGCCGGCAGCAGCTTGTTGGGCGTGATCTTCAGGTTGGCCGTGGGGAATCCCAGCCCTTTGCCCCGATGGGCCCCTTGCTCCACCACCGAGCGCAGGAAGTAGTCGCGACCGAGGAGTTGCGACGCGGCCCGTACCTGGCCCAGCAAGAGCAGCCGCCGGATGCGAGAGCTGCTGATCGGCTCGCCGCCGCGTTCCTGCGCCGGGACCACATCCAGCGCAAACCCCTGCCGGGTGGCCAGCTGGCGCAAGAACGTGTGGTCGCCCCGGCGGCCCCGCCCGAAGGCGAAGTCATAGCCAGCGAAGAGATGCTGGAGTTGCATGCCGCGGATCAGGCGGCGCATGAAGTCGGCCGGGCTCAGGGCCGCCACCTGGGGCGTGAACGGGATGACCAGCAGGTGGTCCAGGCCGAGCTGGTCGAGCAACGAGGTCTTCTCATCCAGGGTCGTCAGGTTCTGCGGACAGTGGTCAGGATCGAGCACGCAGCGCGGATGTGGCTCAAACGTCACCACCAGGCTGGCCACCCCCGCGGCGCGGGCCCCCTCAATGACCGGGGTCACCACTCTAAGGTGGCCCCGGTGCAGGCCGTCGAAGGTGCCAATGGTGGCGTGCACCGCGCCAAACGTCCCCGGATCCGGGAACCCGAAGCGGACGGTCAGGCTCACGGCGGGAAAACCCCGGCCGGCGTAAACCGCCCCGCGGCATCGATCACACCCCAGGCCAGCAGCCGGCCGTTCTCATCGATCACCCGGTAGCGGCCGGCCGCGACGGGCTGCGGTGCCATCGGCTGGCCATGGCTGAGCGCCCGGGCCTGCCCGGCGTCGACCGTGATGGCGGCCCAGTCGCGCAGCGGAAGGTCCAGCCCCAGCAGCCAGCGCTCCCAGTGCGTGCCCGCCTGCTGCAGGGTTTCCAGCGTGACCGCGTCCGCCAGCTGGAGTGGCCCCACCGCCGTGCGGGTCAGTGCCGCCAGATAGGCGCCGCACCCGAGTCGGGCCCCCAGGTCATGCGCCAGGCTGCGAACGTAGGCACCCCGGCCGCACTGGACGTGGATCACGGCCCGACCGGTCGCCTGGTCGAAAGACCGCAGTGCTATCCCGATGATTTCGACGGGTCGGGCGGCCAGCGTTACGGTCTCCCCGCGCCGCGCCTTCCGATAGAGGGGCTCGCCCCCGACCTTGAGCGCCGAATAGAGAGGTGGCACCTGGTCGATGTGCCCCACAAAGTCCGACAGCAGAGCGGTGATCATCTCCTCGTTCACCTGGCTGGGAGCCGACCGCGGGGTGACCACGCCCTCGGCATCATAGGTGGTCGATGTCGCCCCCAGCTGCAGGGTGGCCCGGTAGGTCTTTGGCCACTCGTGCACCAGCTCGGTCAGTCGGGTAGCCGGTCCGATGAGCACCGGCAGCACCCCGTCGGCCGCCGGGTCCAGGGTGCCGCCGTGGCCGACCCGGCGCACCCCGGTCAGCCGGCGCACCCGGTGGACGACGCCGAACGAGGTCATGCCCGGAGGCTTGGCGATGTTGAGCAGGCCGGCCTGAACCTTCGTGGAGACGGTCAGTCGGGCTCCGGGCAGCCAAGCACCCGCCGCGCCGCTTGCAGCACGCGGCCTTCCGCCTCGGACAGCGGCACCTCCAGCTCGAGGCCCGAGGCGCGGCGGTGTCCGCCTCCCCCGAACTCGGCCGCCAGGGCGGCGGCGTCCACCTGCTCGCGCGTCCGAATGCTGACCTTGGTCAGCACCGGACTGACCTGCTTGAACAGGATGGCGATCTCCTCTCCCCGCACCGTGTTGAGCTGATCGATGGCGCCATCGGCCTGTTCGGTCAAGGCGCCGGTGTCGCGCAGATCGGCCTGGGTGATCGCCCCCCAGACCAACCGGTCCCCGCACTCGAAATGGAGGCTCTGCAGGATCCGGCCCTGCATCCGCAGCGTCGACGCCGGCCGGCTCTTGAACAGACCGCGGGCGATCAGCGCCGGGTCGGCCCCCAGCGAGACCAGCTCGGCGGCCGCCCGCAGCGCGCGCTCGGAGGTGTTGTCGTGCCGGAAACCGCCCGTGTCGGACAGGATGGTGGCGTACAGGTTGGCCGCCGCTTCGGGGGGGATCTGGACCTTCCAGGCCTTGAGCAAGTCGAAGACGATCTCCCCGGTCGAGGCGGCCTCGGTGATGACCAGGTCCACCGATCCAAAACCAGGGTTGGAGATGTGATGATCGATGTTGACCACGACCGGCGCCCGCCGGATGGTGTCGGCGTGAATCCCGGCCCGTTCCGGTCCGGTCGAGTCGAAGATGAACAAGGGGCCGCCCGAGGGCAGGGAGGCGGCGTTGACCGTCTCGATTCCCGGCAAAAACCACCACGCCTGCGGGACCGGCGGCGAGGCGACCACGCTGACCCGCTTGCCCAGTGGCTGGAGGGCGAACCGGAACGCCAGCGCCGACCCCAGCGTGTCGCCGTCGGCGTCTTTGTGACAGATCGCTCCCAATGCCGTGGCCGATGCGACAATCGACCAGATGCGCGGGGCCGCCTCGGCCACCTCCGGGCGCGGGGGAGAGAGCTCAGCCATTCGCTGATTGGTCGCTGGGAAGCACCTCTCGCAAGAGCTGGCTGACGCGCACGCTGTACGCGATCGACAGGTCCAGCTCGAACCGGAGCTCTGGGGAAAAGCGGAGGTTGGTCAACCGGGCCCCCAGCTCACGGCGGATGAAGCCCCGGGCCCGCTGCAGGCCCTCGATCGCCGCCTGCTGGCTATCCGGCTCCCCGACGACGCTCACCCGGATGGTGGCATTACGCAGGTCGGGAGACAGTTTGACCTGGGTAATGCTGCACATGGAGACCCTCGGATCCTTGAGGTCGCGCCGCATGATCTCGCTGATCTCCTTCTGCAGCTGCGCCGCCACCCGTTCCACGCGGTGCGTTCCCACGGGACCTATTCTCCCCCATTGCGCTCCCACCTAAGCTCAGGACATCTCCCCGCCAACATTTCCCCTCGCTTCAGGGAGGGAGGGAAGGGTGTCTCTTACGACCGGCGCGGTTCGGGTGCGACCTCCGGCAGGAGCCAGGGCAGCGCCTCCGCCATCGGGCGGACCAGGCTGACGAATTCCTTGTGGGGCAATTTCTCTCCCCCCACTAACGCCAGGGCCGCGCCCAGGGCGGCCTGCTCCGCCTTGTGGCCGGGGTCTCCATGCTCGATCTTCCAGGACACCAGCGAGGAACGCCCTTCGGTCAGGTCCAGGATGGAGCGCCGCACCCGTTCCCAGGCGGGGCCACGATTCGACTGCTCGATGACGCGGAGGGCCGCTTTTTCGGCGTCGCGGAAGCGTTCCACCGAGTGCCCGCCCTCGTGCGAATCCCACCCCCAGGCCGCGCGGTCGATGCCCGCTGGCGAAAGGGTTCGCAGGTCTTCCATCAGGCGATCGACACCGCGCTCGTCGGGGCGGTAGCCGTAGCCCTCCTGGTCGGTGCTCACGCCTGTTTCACCAGGTACGCATCCAGCACGTCACCGGTCTGGAAGTCCTGGAAGCCCTCCACCTGGATCCCGCACTCCAGGCCCACGGTGACTTCTTTGACGTCGTCTTTGAAGCGCTTCAAAGCCACGATCTGGCCCTCCAGCAGCAGCTGGCCGTCGCGGGAAATCTTGACCCGCGAGTCGCGGGAGATCTTGCCATCCACGACGCGGGAGCCGGCGATGTTGCCGACCTTGGGGATCTTGATGGGCTGGAGCACCTCGGCGCGGCCCTCCCAGACCTCAACGAAGGTCGGCTCATAGAGGCCCTTGATGGCCTTCTCGATGTCATTGGTCACGTTGTACACGACGTCGTACTGGCGGATATCGACCTTCTCGCGCTCGGCCGCCCGCTGGGCGGCGGCGTCGGGCTTGACGCTGAAGGCGATGACCAGAGCGTTGGAGACGGCCGCCAGCAGGATGTCTGACTCCGTGACTCCGCCCACGCCCTCGAAGACGATGTTGATCCGGACTTGCGGGTCCTGGATCTTCAGCAGCGAGCTCTTCAGGGCCTCGACCGACCCGTTGCTCTCGGCCTTGAGCACCAGGTTCAGGTCCTTGATCTTGCCTTCCTGGACCTGCGCCGCCAGGTCGGCGAGCGTCACCCGGCGAGTTTGCGCCAGGGTAGCTACCCGGTGCTGCTCGGCTCGCTGCATGGCGATGGTGCGGGCCACCTTCTCGGTGGAGACCACCTGGAAGACGTCACCCGCGGTGGGAACGTCGGGCAGGCCGGTCACCACCGCGGGGGTGGCCGGACCCGCTTCCTTCATCTTCTTGCCCTCATCATTCAGCAGGGCGCGCACCTTGCCGAAGATATGCCCCACCACCATGTTGTCCCCGACCCGGAGGGTGCCGGTCTGCACCAGCACCGTGGCCACCGGTCCGCGGCCCTTCTCGAGGTGGGCGTCGATGACGGTGCCCGCGGCCGGCTTGGCGGGGTTGGCCTTGAGTTCCTGGAGCTCCGAAACCAGCAGGATCATGTCCAGGAGGTCGCCGATGCCCTTCTTCTGCTTGGCCGAGACGGGCACCATGACGGTCTGGCCACCCCAGGCCTCCGGCACCAAGCCATGGTCGCTAAGCTGCCGCATGACCTGCTCCGGGTTGGCCCCTTCGCGGTCGATCTTGTTGATCGCCACCACGATGGGCACGCCCGCCGCCTTGGCGTGGGAGAGGGCCTCGATTGTCTGCGGTTGTACGCCATCATCGGCGGCCACCACCAGGACCACGACATCCGTGACCTGGGCGCCGCGGGCCCGCATAGCGGTGAAGGCTTCATGACCGGGGGTATCCAGGAAGACCACGGGGCGGCCCTTCTCCTCCACCGAGTAGGCGCCGATGCGCTGGGTAATGCCGCCCGCCTCCCCCGCCGCCACCTTGGTCTGTCGGATGGCGTCCAGTAGCGAGGTCTTGCCATGGTCGACGTGGCCCATGACAGTGACCACCGGCGGCCTGGGCCTCAGGTTGGCCGGATCCTCTCCATCCAGGCTGAAGAGCTCGGAGCGGGTGGTCATCTTGACCTGGCTGGTGTCCTCGCCCACGATCTCCTCCGTGATGGCAGCGTCCATCGCCATCGGAGAGGCCTGGATGCCGAACGTGTCGGCGACCAGGGCAGCCGTGTCGAAGTCGATCTGCTGGTTGATGTTGGCCATGATGCCGTTGCGCATCAGTTCCTTGATGATCTCCACGGCGCTGACGCCGAGGTACTCCCCCAGCTCCTTCACGCTGACGCTGGGCGGTAGCTGGACCCCCTTGGTCTCGCTGGGCTTGGCGGCCTCCACCGGGGCGGCCGCCTGGGCGAACTGAGTCCGCGCCGCGGCCTCCTGGTCCGGGGTGAGCACGGCCATGGCATGCCGCGGGGCACGCCGATACGTCTTCAGGAACTCCAGGATGTCGCGGGCCTCGACCCCGAGGTCGCGCGCCAGCTGTTGAACTTTGATGCCACGGGTCTGAGTAGCGATACGAACTCCTCTGAATGAACTCTGGATTACGCCGAACTAAGGAATGATACTAGTCGCCTGAACTGAATTCAGTATTCCCGCGGACAGCCGCAGCCAATCCTCTCGACGGATGGGACCCCCCAGCGCCCGCTCCAGGCTCCGCTTCTTCTCCGCGACTCGCCAGCAGGCTGGGTCCCGGCACAGGTAAGCCCCCCGACCCGGCGCCCGCCCGGTCGGGTCGACGGCTACGCCGTCGGCGCCGCGGACCAGCCGGACCAGCTCGCGCTTGGGCTTGGATTGCCGGCAGGCGACGCACGTTCGCAGCGGGGGCGGGCTAAGCCGTGGTGGCGTGTCTGGCCTCGCTCTCCGCCGCGGTGACCGGCTTGATGTCGATTCGCCATCCCGTCAGCTTGGCGGCCAGCCGGACGTTCTGGCCCTCCTTGCCGATGGCCAGGGACAGCTGGCCCTCCGGGACATGCGCCGTCGCCGTCCGGCCGGCGCGGTCGATGTCGACGCCCAGCACAGTGGCCGGGCTGAGCGCGTTGGCCACCAGCGTCGGCTGGTCGTCTGCCCACGGAATGAAGTCCACTCGCTCGTTGCCCAGCTCGCTCACCACCGACCGGTGCCGGACTCCCCGCGGCCCGATGCAGGCCCCCACCGGATCCAAGCCCGGCTGCGTCGCCGACACCCCAACCTTGGTGCGGACCCCGGGTTCTCGGGCCAACGCCCGGATTTGCACCGCGCCCGAGGCCACCTCGGGGATCTCGAACTCGAGCAGCCGGCGGATGAAGGCCTTGTGGGCCCGCGAGACCAGGACCTGGGCGCCGCGCCCGTGCCGCCGCTGCTCCAGCAGCAGGACCTTGACCCGCTGGCCCGGCCGCAGCGACTCGCCCGGGATCTGCTCCTCCGGGGGCATGACGCCTTCCGCTTTGCCCAGCTCGAGGTAGACGACCTTCTCGCCACCGTGCTCCTCGATTCGATCCACGACGCCGCTCACCATCTCGCCGCGGTGCTCGAGCACGTCTTTGAGGACCTGGTCTTTCTCCGCCTCGCGCAAGCGCTGGAACACCACCTGCTTGCTGATCTGGGCGGCCAGGCGGGCGAAGTCCTCGGTGGGAATCGACACTTCGAGACTCTCCCCTAGCGCGGCCTCCGGATGCTCACGTTGAGCGTCCGCCAGGGAAACCTCCGTGGCCGCGTCCTGCACTCGGTCGACCACCGTGCGCCGGCCGAAGATGGACACCTGCGCCGTGTCGGGATCGATCCGGACTCGAGCGGTGTCGGCGTTAAAGGCGCGCCGGTAGGCGGTGGCGAGGGCGCTCTCCACCAGCATGAGAAGCGAATCCTTCGAGATCCCCTTCTCCTCTTGGATCTGGTCGAGCGCCTTGATGAAATCGGACTTCAGCACGAAGGACCAGAACCCGCCTAGAACTCGACGGCCAGGCGCGCCGCCACGAGGTCCCGAAAGGGCACGGCGACCAGGCGTTCTTTTTTGCCGTCTCGCAGCTGGAGCTCGATGGTATCGGTGGAGATGGCGATCAGGCGGCCTTCGGAGACCTGTTCCTGATCGCCCACCCGGTAGCGCAGGTTGGCGCGCTTGCCGAGGAAGCGGCGAAACTCATCAGGCGTCCGCAGCGGCCGCTCCGCACCCGGCGAGGACACCTCGAGCTCGTAGTGATCGGGAAGCAGGTCGACCTGATCGAGCAGGGGGCTGAGCGAATGACTGACCCGCTCGCAGTCGTCGAGCGACACGCCCTCCGGCCGGTCGATCATGATCCGCAACAGGCGGTGACCGCGGCCGCCGGTTAACTGGAGGTCGTAGAGCTCGAACCGCAGATGGGTGAGGGTCGGGGTGATCAGCGCGCGGATCTGATCCGCCAGGGCCTGGGTCTCCGCCATGAGATTGCTAACGACTGCGGGGACCGCAGCCCAGGAGCTTCGCCGTATTCATTTCGTGGCTAGTATAGAGGCCCCCGGATCCGCGCCCAGCGGTCAGACGTACAGCTCATCGACATAGCACCAGCTCCAATCCTCCCCCGGCTCGAACGATCGGACGATGGGGTGCCGGGTGGCGCGGAAGTGCTTGGTCGCGTGCTTGTTCGGCGACGAATCGCAGCACCCGACGTGCCCGCACTCGCGGCACAGCCGCAGATGGACCCACTCGTCCCCGGTCTTCAGGCATTCCTCGCAGCCATGCGGTGTGCGGGGCGGCAGGTCCCGAATCTGGTCGAGGTGGGTACAGACTTTGGTTTTGGTCTTTGCCATCAGGGGCCTCCTCCCTCTATACCCATTTTGACCACAGCCATCCGCTCACGCGCTGGATCAACTCAGTCTTCGCCATCGTCGAGCCTTCCCGGTCGGCGCCGAACTGCTTCGCCGACCAGGATTCAGGGGGTCGGCAATGGTGACGGATGCAGACGAACGAGGCCGGCATGACCCCGCCGTCCCGGCGTGCCGCCGCCTGGAACTTCTCGGGGGTGAGGGCTAGCGCTGGGCCAACCGCCGCCACACCACGAGGAGCGGGCTGGCGTTGAAGATCGACGAGTAGGTCCCGCTGACGATCCCGATCAAGAGCGCCAGGGTGAAGCCCTTGATGTTGGGCGGGCTGATCAGGAACAGCGCCACCAGCACGAAGACGACGGTCATGGACGTGTTCAGGGA
>DASPZT010000262.1:0-9352 GCA_035636135.1 Candidatus Limnocylindria bacterium
TTGCGCCGGATGAGCACGCCCACGGCGCCGATGGTGAACAGAATCCCGCTCAGCCAGAGGTAGGCGTAGGCCGGAATCAATGGATCCTCCGCCGGGCGAGGTAAACGGCGCCGACCGCGGCCACCAGCAGCAGGACCGACGCCACCTCGACCGGGAACAAGAAGGTGGTATAGAGCGCCCTCCCGATAGTCTGGACGTTGCCCGCCGCGTCGATCGCCGCGGGCGTGTAGGGGCCGGGCTTGCCCGGCAGGGCCCGGGTCGACAGGATGATCAGCAGCAGGGCGGCGAAGACGACGCCAAACACGATGCCGAAGCCCCACTCCGCGCCCGGCGACGGCAGCCGGATGTCAGCCTTCGGGTTCAGGAGCGCGATGATGAAGACGAACAGGACCATCACCGCCCCGGTGTAGACGATGATCTGCGCCACGAACAGGAACTGGGCGTTGAGCAGGAGGAAGAGCACGGCCAGGCCCAGCATGTTGGCCACCAGGGCCAGGGCGTTGTAGATCGGCCGCCGGAAGGCGACCACGCCGACGGCCGAGACAAGCATCGAGGCCGCCACGAAGGCAAACAAAATCACCATTTGCGGGGTTCTTTCTGGGCGGAGGGCGCCGCCGATGGCCGGGCGGTGTCGCGCAAACTGGCCGAGAGCGGCTCGAGCAGGTCCTCCTTGACGGCGATGAACTTGTCGGGGTGATCATCCGCCAGGTCATAGCGGGGGCCCATGGTGATGGCGTCGTAGGGGCAGGCTTCCTCGCACATGCCGCAGTAGATGCAGCGCAGCAGGTTGATCTCGTACCGCTTGGCATACCGCTCGCCGGGCGAGACGCGGTGCTCGGGGGTGTTCTCCGCCGCCTCGACGACGATGCAGCCCACCGGGCACGCCACCGCGCACAGCTCGCAGCCGACGCACTTCTCGAGGCCGTCTGCGTAGCGGTGCAGGATGTGGCGGCCCCGATGGCGAGGCGGGACCGGCTTCTGCTGTTCCGGGTACTGGATGGTGGCCGGGCGCACCACGTGCTTGAGGGTCGTCATCAGACCCTTGCCGATATAGATCGGGCCCATCAGCACATCACGCAGGGCGGACATCGGCTACCTCTGGACCGCCACCACGACCACGGCCGTGGCCATCATCATGGCCAGCGAAAGCGGCAGCAGCGACTTCCAACCCAGCTGCATCAGCCGGTCGTAGCGGAGGCGGGGCAGGGTGGCGCGCAGCCAGACGTAGACAAACAGCACGACGACCACCTTGAGCAGGAACCACCACGGTCCGGGCAGGATGCCGAAGGGGCCCCACCACCCGCCCAGGAACATCACCGTCGCGATGGAGCTGACGATGACCATGTTGATGTACTCGGCCATGAAGAATAGGGCGAACTTCATGCCCCCGTATTCGGTGTGGTAGCCGGCCACCAGCTCGGTGTCCGCCTCGGGCAGGTCAAAGGGCGCCCGGTTGGTCTCGGCAATGCCGGCGATCATATAGATGATGAAGGCTGGCAGCAGCGGGAGGGCGAACCACCAGGTCCGCTGGGCGTTGACGATGTCGACCAGCCTGAAGGAACCGGCCACGATGAACACCGGCACCAGCGATAGCCCGAGCGACATCTCATAGCTGATCATCTGGGCCGACGATCGCAGCCCGCCCAGCAGCGAGTACTTGCTGTTGGATGCATAGCCGGCCAGGAAGATGCCGTACACGCCCAGGGAGGTGAGGGCGAAGTAGAAGAGCACCCCCACGTTGGTGTTGGTCACGTACCAGCTGATGCGATGCCCGAGCACCACCAGGTCGGTCGGGCCACTGATGGGGATGATGGTGAAGGCCGTGAAGGCCACCGCCAGCGACAGCACCGGCGCGGCCAGGTAGAGGAACCGGTCCCGGGTGGCCGGGCCGCTGGTCTCCTTGAACAACAGCTTCACGCCGTCGGCCAGCGGCTGTAGCAGCCCGAAGGGCCCCACCCGGTTGGGTCCCAGGCGCGCCTGGAGCCGGGCCTGCACCACCCGCTCGAACAGCGTCAGGTAGGCGAAGGCGGTCAACAGCGCAAACAGGATGATGGCGGTCTTGATCAGAGTGACGACCACCACCTCGGTCATCGGTCGCCCCAGAAGACCCGCCCCTGCGCCGGCGCAGCCGCCGCGTAGGCGGGCACAGCCTTGGCCAGGTCGGCGAAGATCGAGTCGCTGGTGCGGTAGGACCAGCCGGCGCCCAGGGCGTTGGCCACCGCCTGCAGGATCCGCCAGTCGTCCCAGATGTGGGCGGCGTCGATGCCATTGGCGATCCGCTGCACGCGGCCCTCCATGCTGGTCACGGTGCCGTCCTTCTCGGGGAAGGCCCGGCCGGGGAGGACCACGTGGGCGTACTCGTCCAGCACCGACGGCTTGAAGCGCTGCACGATCACGGTGTCCAGGCTGCGCAGCCAGTCGAGCTCCGTCTCGGTCGCCGCGAACTCCTGGAGCGGGCTGGCGTCATAGATATAGAGAGCCCGGATGCCGGCCTTGGGCCACTCCGCGCGCGGCCGTCCGGCGCGGCCGTTGAGGGCCGCGTACCCAGGAGCCAGGTCAGGGAGAATTCCCAGGTCCTTGGCCCCCCGGCCATTCGGGCCCCGGACCACGATCAGCCGCCGGACGCTGCCCTTGACCTTGGAGGCCAGCTGGTTCTGGAGGGTGATTGCATCCGCCCGCCGGGCCGCGGCGGCCAGCACGCCCACAGCGGTGGCCTCGGCCGGCACCGCCGCCAGCCCGGCCTTCACGTCAGCCACCCGGTGCACGGCGACCCCGTGCCGCTGGCTCTTGTGCAGCCGGAGGTGGAGGACGGGCGCCGCGTCGATCACCTCTTGCCCACCCAGGACGACCACGTGATCGCAGTGTTCGATATCGGCGATCGGCAGACCGATGTCCTCCGGATCGGTCCCGTGGATCCCCTGCTGGCGATGGTCGAGGTGGGGCGACTTTAAGGTCTCTCGGAAGAGACGCTGGAACAGGAACAGCTCTTCGTTGGTGGCTCCCGGTGAGGCCCATCCGGCGGCGCTGCTCCCCGCTCGCTGCAACCGGGCCGCGGCTTCGGCGATCGCCTCCTGGTGGCTGACCGCCGCCATCTGCCCGTCGCGGCGGATGCTCGGCGAGCCGAAGTCCCCGTCGCGCTGGAAGTAGGGAAAGCTGTACCGCCCCTGGTCGCAGAGCCAGCCGTCGTCGACCTCCAGGTTCTCGCGCGACTGGAACCGGCCGATCTTGTTGTGCCGGCTGTCGATCTGGATGTTGCAGCCCATGGCGCAGCCTGGGCAGATGCTCGGGGTCCGGTCCAGGTCCCAGGGCCGGCTGATGAACCGGTACTGCCGGCTAGTGAGGGCGCCCACCGGGCAGATCTCGGTCCAGTTGCCTTGGTAGGGGGACTGCGCCGGCTCGTCATTGAAGGTGCCGATGATGGTGTGCACGCCCCGTTTGATCAGCGCCAGCTCCCGTTCCCCCGAGATCTCCTCGGTGAAGCGGGTGCAGCGCCAGCACAGGATGCAGCGCTCCCGGTCGAGCACGATCCGGTCCGAGAGCGGCACCGCCTTGTCGAAGTGGGCCTTCTGGAAGTCGTACCGGCTGGCCCCCGGCCCGTACTGGAAGGTCTGGTCCTGGAGCGGACACTCGCCCCCCTTGTCACAGATGGGGCAGTCGAGCGGGTGGTTGATCAGGAGGAACTCGAGCACCCCTTTCTGGTGCTCCTCCACCTTCTGGGTCTTGGTACGCACCACCATGCCCTCGGCCACGTACACGGCGCAGGCCGGCTGGAGCTTGGGCATCTTCTCCACCTCGATCAGGCACATCCGGCAGACGGCGACCGGTTCCATCTTGGAATGCGAGCAGAAGATGGGGATGTCGATCCCGACCTTCTTGGCGGCATCCAGGATCAGCGTCCCCTTGGGCACGGTGACGCTCACGCCGTCGACTTGGAGGGTGACCTGGTCGGTGGCGACCGCCATCAGGCCACCATGACCCGCTCTTTCCGGAAGGGGCAGGCGTGCTCGGTGATGTGCTGCTCGAACTCGTCGCGGAAGTACTTGATGCAGCTCCGCGGGAACCAGGTGGAGGCATCACCCAGCGGACAGAACGACCGGCCATCGATGTTGTTGCCCATCTCGAGCAGCAGGTCGGCGTCGCCGGCCTTGCCCTCGCCCTCCTCGATCCGGGTCAGCACGTTCGCCATCCAGAAGGTGCCCTCGCGACAGGGCGTGCACTTGCCGCAGCTCTCGTGGTGGAAGAACTCGGCGTAGCGGCGGCACATATCGACCATGCAGGTCGTCTCATCCATCACCACCATGGCCCCGGCGCCGGCCAGCGACCCGGCTTTCTGAATGGCGTCGAAATCCAGCCCGACATCCAGGTGCTGGGGCAGCAGGACCATCATGGAAGCCCCACCCGGCTGGAAGGCTTTGAGCTTGCGATTCTTCCAGACGCCGCCACCCAGGTCGTAGATCAGCTCGCGGATGGGGGCGCCCATCTCCATCTCGTAGTTGCCGGGCCGGCTCACGTGGCCGCTCATGCACCACAGCCGGGTCCCCTTGCCGGTCTCCGTCCCGATGGCCGCGAACCAGTCGGGGCCGTTGGTGACGATGTGCGGCAGGGTGGCCACCGTCTCCACGTTGTTGACCACGGTCGGCTTGCCGTAGAGCCCCTTGATGGCGGGGAAGGGCGGCTTCAGGCGCGGCTCGCCCCGGTAGCCTTCCAGCGAAGTGAGCAGGGCCGTCTCCTCACCACAGATGTAGGCGCCCGCGCCCCGGTGCAGGATGACGTCGACGTCGAAGCCGCTGCCCAGCACGTTCTTGCCGATGTAGCCGGCCTGCCGGGCCTCGGTCAGCGCCCATTCCAGAGCCTCGTGCTGGGGCAGGTACTCGCCCCGGATGTAGATGAAGGCCAGGTTGCAGCCGATGGCATAGGCCGCGATCAGCAGCCCCTCCACCACCTGGTGCGGGCTCTCTTCGAGCAGGTAGCGGTCCTTGAAACAGCCGGGCTCGCTCTCGTCGGCATTGATCACCAGGTAGCGCGGGTAGACGCCCTTGGGGAGAAAGCTCCACTTCTGGCCGGCGCCGAAGCCGGCCCCGCCGCGCCCCCGCAGCCCGCTTTTCTTTACCATCTCCACCAGCGCGTCGGGCTGCAGCTCCTTCAACGCCTTCTTGTAGGCCTGGTAGCCGCCCGTCTGTTCGTAGCCGGCCAGATGGGCGAGCCCGGGGGTGCCGAAGTCCTTGGTCAGGATTTTCTTCTCGGCCATCAGGTGTCCGCCTTCTTCGCCCGAGGGCGGCTGCCACCCACCGGGCGCTTTGGCGTAGCGGCCGCCGGCGCGGTGGCTGCCGGGACCGCCGCGGCCTGGGGCGGTTCGTGGCTGGGGGCGGGCTCGGTCCGCAGGCGCTCGAAGATCGCATTCGCGCGCTCGGGCGTGAGGTCCTCCTCGAAGCGATGGTCGATCTGCATCATGGGCGCGCCGCCGCAGGCCCCCAGGCATTCGATGGTGGACCGCAGGGTAATCGCTCCATCGGAAGTCGTCTGCCCATCGCGGATCCCGAGCCGTTGCTCGCAGTACGCGAACAGTTCCTCCGCGCCCCGCAAGGCGCAGGCGACGTTGACGCACATCACGGCGTCGTGCCGCCCTTCCGGCTTGGTCAGGTACATCGAGTAGAAGGAGGAGGTGGCCTCCACCAGGGACGCCGGCAGGCCCAGGTGCTGGGCGACCTCGCGCATTCCGTCGCTGGTCACGTGGCCGACCTCGTGCTGGACCGCCCACAGTGCCGGCAGGATCGCCGATTGCGCCGACGGGTAGCGCCGCGCGAAGTCCTGGATTTTTTCCACCGTGGCCTGGCTCAGTGCCACTAGCGGTCCACGTCTCCCAGGATGATGTCGATGCTGCCGATGATGGCCACCACGTCGGCCATGAGCCGGCCTTCGATCATCTTGCTCAGCGCCTGGAGGTTGCAGAAGGACGGGGGCCGCACCTTCACCCGATAGGGCTTGTTGGAGCCGTCGGACACCATGTAGAAGCCGAGCTCGCCGCGCGGGCTTTCCACAAAGGCGTAGACGTCGCCGGCCGGCGGCTTGAAGCCCTCGCTCACCAGGCGGAAGTGATGGATGACGGCTTCCATGCTTTGGGGCAGTTCGGTGCGTGGCGGCAGGGCGACCTTCCGGTTGTCAGTGATCCAGGGGCCGCCGGGCAAGGTGCGGATCGCCTGGTCAATGATCTTGATGCTCTCCCGCATTTCCTGCACCCGGCACAGGTACCGGGCGTAGGTGTCCCCCGCGCGGCCCAGGGGCACGTTGAAGTCGTATTGCTCGTAGCCGCAGTAGGGGAAGACTTTGCGCACGTCGTAATCGACCCCCGACCCGCGCAGCACCGGGCCGGTGACCCCCCATTCGATGGCCTCCGCTGCCGAGATGGTGCCCAGGCCGACGGTGCGCTGCTTCCAGATGGGGTTGTTAGTCAGCAGGGCCTCGTAGTCATCTACCCGGCCGGGGAAGAGGTCGACGAAACGCTGCAGCTGCTCTAACCAGCCCGGGGGCAGGTCCCACGCCACCCCGCCGACGCGGGTGAAAGAAGTCATCATCCGGACGCCCGAATAGGCTTCGTTCAGGTCCAGGATCTGCTCGCGCTCCCGCCAGCAATAGAGGAAGGTACTGACCGCCCCCAGGTCGAGCGAGCCGGTGCCCAGCCAGATCAGGTGGCTGCCGATGCGCGCCAGCTCCATCATGATGACCCGGATGGCCTGCGCCCGCGGGGGGACCTCGAGGTCGAGCAGCTTCTCCACCGCCATGGTGAAGCCGACATTGTTGATGGGCGGCGCCAGGTAGTCCATCCGGTCGCTGAACGGGATGCCCTGGGCGTAGGTCTTGTCTTCGAACGACTTCTCGAAGCCGGTGTGCAGGTAGCCGATGTCCATGTCGGAGTCCCGCACCACCTCGCCGTCGAGCTTGAGCTTGATCCGCAGCACCCCATGCGTGCTCGGATGCTGGGGGCCCATGTTGAGCTCCATCCACTCGCTGCCCAGCTCGCGGGTCTCGACCCCTTCGGGGAGGGTCTGGGTAAAGGTGTCAGCCACGGATCGCGTCGGGCTCCAACCCTTCGAGCTTCTGGTCCGAGAAGATCACGGGTTCGCCGAAGGAGACGTAGTCCTTGCGCAGCGGAAAGCCTTCCCACGACTCCGGCATCAGGATCCGGCGCAGGTCGGGATGGCCGTCGAACTGGATCCCGAGCAGGTCCCAGGTCTCGCGCTCGAACCAGTTGGCGGCCCGCCAGACGGGCACCAGGCTAGGCACATGGGGATCGGGCGCGGCGGCGGTGCACACCAGGCGGACCCGGGTCTTGTTCGGCAGTGAGCGGACCTCCCAGACCACGTCGAAGCGCGGGTCCCGGGCCGGCCAGTCGACCGCCGTGTTATAGAGGAAGTAGTCGAAGCGGAGCGCTGGATCGTCGCGCAAGAGTCGCGCCACCTCGACGACCCCCGCCGGCGCGATGCGCAGGGTCACGTCGCCGCGCCATTCGGTCACGTTCTGCAAGGCGCCCGGGTACCGGTCTTGCACCCGTTGTGCAAGCGCGCTTCCGCCGTTGTCGCTCATTCGCGACTACCGCTTGACCAGCGGCTGGCCGCGGATCTTTCGCTGCAGCTTGATGACGGCATCCAGCAGGGCCTCCGGTCGCGGCGGACAGCCCGGCACATAGATGTCGACCGGGACGATCTTGTCCACGCTCTGCACGATGGCGTAGTTGTTGAACATCCCAGAGCAGGAGGCGCAGGCCCCCATGGCGATCACCCACTTCGGCTCGGGCATCTGGTCGTAGATCGTGCGCAGCACGGGCGCCATCTTGATCGAGACGCGGCCGGCCACGATCATCAGGTCGGCCTGACGGGGCGTGGCTCGGAAGACCTCGGCCCCAAAGCGCGCCATGTCGTGCCGGGGCCCGCCGGCCCCCATCATCTCGATGGCGCAGCAGGCCAGACCGAAGAGCGCCGGCCAGATGGAGCTGGCCCGCCCCCAGTTGAGGACCTTGTCGATGGTGGTGGTGACCAGGTTGTCCCCAAACGCAGTGAGCGGCGTCGGGCCGGCGGCCCGGCCGGTGCGGAAGGGCTCCGTGCGGAGCTCTAGTCCCCCCATTCCAGCGCTCCCTTTGCCCAGATATAGATGAGGGCCACCAGCAGGATGGCCACGAAGACCCCCATCTCGGCCACCCCGAACCAGCGCAGGCTCTTCAGGATGACGGCCCACGGGTAGATGAAGATGGCTTCGACGTCGAAGATGATGAACAGCATGGCGGTCAGGTAGAAGCTGACCGAGAACCGACGCCGGGCACCCTCGCGGGGCACGATGCCGCTCTCGTAGGGAAGGTCCGCCGCGGCGTTGGGGCGGTGGCCGCCGATGAAACCCGGGACGACGATCGCGACAACCCCGAACCCCACGATCACGGCGACAAAAATGAGCAAGGGGAAATAGTCGCTAAGCATGAACCCGAGCTGATTCTAACAAAGGGTTTACCGGGACTTGTTCCAGGCCCTGTTGGAGGCGGCGCACCATCGGGTCATCACCCGATGTCGCGATAACGTTTAGGGACGCAGGTCTTCCAGCTCCCACAGGGCGCCCGGGTGATGCGCTGGCGGGAACCGCCCATCGGGGTTGTCCTCTCGGAACTGCCGCGAGTGCTGGCGGAAGCGGCAGACCGTGCACATGTACTGCCCCTCCACCGGGATTGGGTCGCCCGGCTTGAAGCGGTCACCGATGCGAACCCGAAGGCCCGGCTCAGGCCGCGGGGCGGCCTCGCCCGGTTGCCACGTCCCCAGCTCCACCCTCGGTCGCGGTGGGACCGTCACCAGGTGGCCGATCTCGATCGAGTCCTTGACCGCCTCTTCCTCGGATTGGCTCCCGTCGCTAGGGGCCTGCGGGATATACGGGATGGCCCGAACCGCACCGGTCGGTCGCGGGTCGCGCGTCCACCCCAGGGCGTCGATCTCGGTGGGGTGGCGCTTGAGATAGACGGCCCGCTTGACCTCGCTGACATCGACGGCCTCGGATTTCGGAATGAACAGGTCGGGCTGGCCCGGCTGGGTGACCCGAATGTAGGGCTCTGTCGACACGAACATGGACCGGGCTGGCCCCTCGAGCATGCCAGTCACCCGCCCCACCATCGTCCCATCCTCGGCCTCCACCACATAGCCGGGAAGGATCACCCAGTCGACTAACGGCATGCGTCAACCCTAAGCCCGGATCCACCGATCGGACGACGCAGATTGGGATGCGGGGCGAGATGAGCGGAAGGAGGCGACGAGCACGCGAAGGCGCGCACCCGTCGGTGCGTAACTGAATGTTATGAAGCGGGGCCTCCCACCCGAGGCAT
>DASPZT010000263.1:0-23567 GCA_035636135.1 Candidatus Limnocylindria bacterium
GCCGCCATGCTGGCCTTCGGCATGTTCCTGGGCGTCTTCGGCAGTTATCTCGGTGTGCGCCGGTTCCTCCACCAGTGAAGGGGCTAAGCCCGGATCCACCGAGCGGACGAAGCAGATTGGGATGCGGGGCGTGCCGAGCCGAAGGCGGCGACGAGCACGCGAGCACGCATATCCGTCGATCTGTAAGCGAGCGCGCGCAGGAGCCAACGCCCGGATCGGCCGCATCCGCGCCCAAGATGCGAATTCGTCTCGGTGGATTCGGGCTTAACCGTGGCCAAGCTCCACGTCGACATCGTGACCGTGGAGGGCCGGCGGTTCGCCGGCGAGGCCGACTTCGTGGTCGCGCCCGGCTCGGAGGGCGAGCTTGGCATCTTGCCCCATCACATCCCATTGCTGACGCCGCTGAAAGTCGGCACCATCAAGGTCGAGAATGACGGGACGGACCAGTTCTTCTTCGTCTCGGGCGGGTTCCTGGAGGTCCGCCCAGACCAGGTCACGGTCCTCGCCGATTCGGCCGAGCGCGCGGAGGATATCGATGAAGCCCGCGCCGAGGAAGCCCGCCGCCGGGCCCAACGGCTGCTGGAGGAAAAGGTCTCGACGGTTGATCAAACGCAGCTGGCCGCCGCCCTGGCCCGGGCCGAAGCGCGCTTGCGGATTGCCGAATTGCGCCGACGGGCGCGTCGCTGACGGTCATCCAGCTTCGAGTACCCTAAGCCCGTGCCCCAACTGCTGATCGAGGGCGGTTCACGCCTCCACGGGCAGGTCCGGATCAGCGGGTCGAAGAACGCGGTGCTGCCCATCCTGGCGGCGTGCCTGCTGACCGAGGACGAGTGCCGGCTCACGAATGTTCCCGAAATCGAGGACGTGCACACCATGCGCCAGCTGCTGCAGAGCCTGGGCGCCGAGGTCACCCATCCGGAGCCCGGGCAGTTGCGCATCAGAGCCGCTCGGCTGGCGTCCGCCGAGGTCCCGCCGGCGATGGCCCGGCGGATGCGCGCCTCATTCTTGCTGATGGGCCCCCTCCTGGCTCGCACCGGTGAGGCCCGGGTGGCCAAGCCAGGCGGCGACGACATCGGGATGCGCCGAGTTGAGCAACATATCGTCGGCCTGCGCCTCATGGGGGCCGAGGTCGACGTGCAGGACGGGGACTACGTGGCCCACGCCCGGCGCCTGCACGGCGCCACCATCCACCTGGACATGCCCACGGTCACCGGCACCGAAAACCTGATGATGGCGGCGGTCAGCGCCGAGGGCGTGACCACCATTCATAACGCGGCTCGCGAGCCACACGTGGTCGATCTGGCCCGCTTTCTGGGGGGCATGGGAGCCCAGGTGCGGGGGGCCGGCCTGGACGTCATCCAGGTTGAAGGCGTTCGCGAGCTGGGTGGCACGCGCCACCACGTGATCCCCGACAACATCGAAGCCGGCACCTACGCCATCGCCGTGGCCGCCACCGGCGGGGAAGCCATCCTCGAGGCTGTCGACCCATCGCATCTGCGCGCGCTCATTCTCAAGCTGCGAGCGGCCGGCGTGCACGTGGAAGAGCAAGGCCGCGGCCTCTTGGTGGAGGCCTCGAACCCGTTGCAAGCGGTCGATGTCACCACCTGGACGCACCCCGGTTTCCCCACCGACCTCCAGGCGCCCTATCTCAGCCTGATGACCCAGGCCGAGGGCCACTGCGTCGTTTCCGAAGCGCTCTTCGAGAACCGGTTCCAGCACGTGGCCGAGCTGAACAAGCTGGGGGCGGATATCCGGGTCGAGGGGCGGAGCGCCCTGATCCACGGGCCCACCGTGCTGCACGCCGCCCGGGTTCGGATTCCGGACATTCGGGCGGGAGCCGCCCTGGTGGTGGCCGGCCTGTGCGCGCAGGGGACGACCGCCCTCGACAATGTCTACCACCTGGACCGGGGCTATGAGGAGATCGACGCCAAGTTCCAGCGGCTGGGCGCCAACCTGACCCGGGTCGAGGCGGGCGGCGACGAACGCGACGACCTCTCGAAGGTGGTCGGCGACTAACGTGTCCCACGGCATTTCATGAACCTCTCCAAGAAGCTCGGCATCGACATGGGTTCGAGCTCCATGGTGGTCTACGTCAAAGGGGACGGTGTGGTGCTCAACGAGCCGTCGCTGATCGCGACGGATGAGCATGGCATGCGCGTGCTGGCCCTGGGGACCGCCGCCCTTCAGATGGTGCGGCGGGGCGACGGGGCGGTCACCGCCCTTCGGCCAGTCCGGGATGGCGATGTGATCGACCAGCGGGTGGCCGGGCTGGCGCTGCAGCACTTTGTGGCCCGGGTCTGCGGCCGGCAACGGATCTTCCGGCCCGACCTGATGCTGTCCATCCCCTCCACGGTCACGGGGGTCCAGCGGCGCGCGGTGCTGGAGGCGGGCATGCGGGCGGGGGCGAGGACGGCCTACCTCATTGAGAAGCCGCTGGCCGCCGCCATTGGCGCCGGCCTGCCCATGGCGACCTCAGCCGGGCTGGCCGTCTGCCATCTCGGAGCGGGCCGGACCGAGGCGGCCGTGCTGGCGGAGGGCGCGATGGTCGCGGTGCGCAGCTTGCGCGTCGGGGGGGCGGCCCTCGACGCCACCATCGCGGCGGCCGTCCGGCACAGCCACGGCATCCGGCTTGCGGATGGGGAGGCGGAGCGGCTGAAGATCACCATCGGGGCGGCCGTCCCGGTCGCGGATGACGCGGTCCTGGAGGTCGACGGGTCGGATGGGGAAGGGCGGCCCCAGCGGGTGCGCATCACCGGGGCCGAAGTCCGCGCCACCATGTCCGAATCACTGGAGGCGATTGCGGCCGGACTCGGCCAGCTCATCCAGGAGGCGCCCGAACCGGCGCGAGAGTCCGTGCAGCGGACCGGCGTCACGCTGACGGGCGGCGGCGCGCTGCTGCGTGGTCTTGCCGATTTCCTGGCCCACCGGATCAGTGTTCCGGTGCGGGTCGCCACCAATCCCCAGGTGAGTGTGGCCGCGGGGGCCGGCCTCGCCCTGGAGAATTTCCATTTGCTCAAAGGAGGGCAACACTACATCACGTGATGGCGCGCCCGGTCGTGATTGTCAGCGGCAGCGTGCGCGAGGCCCTTTTTGCCCAGCCGCTGGTCCGCGTGCTGGAGGGAGCGTCCGTCTTCGCCCCCCGCCAGAGTCTCGACGTGTTCCACCTGCACACGGTGGGGCACGGCTTTGCCATCCGGCCGGGGGTTGGCCTGGTCAGGGCCTGGCGGCGGCTGCGCACCCTGCCCACCACGCTGGTGGTGGTGCCGCCACCAGTGGCGGCCGCGACGGTGGTGCTCGCCTACCTGTCCGGCATCCAGCGGCGGGTTGGCATCGCCGGCCGCGGCGATTGGTGGACCACCGAGTCCGTTCCGGTGGCGGACGGCCTGCACCCGGTGGATGCCATCGCCCGCCTGGCCGCCCGGATCGTGCCTGGCGTCGAGCCGCCGGGCGGGCCGCGGCTCGAGCCGGCTCGGGTTCGCCGGGAGCGTCTGGAGGTGAGGTTGCAAGCGGCCGGCATCGGCGCCCAGGACCGGGTGCTGGTCGCCATTCCGGGTGGAGGCGATTGGGTCCGCCGAGGGCTGGGCTCGCGGTGGCCGGCCGAGCGATTCGCGGTGCTGGCCAACCAGCTCCACCCCGACCTGCTGGTCGTGGTGCGGGGCGTTGGCGACGAGCGGCCGGTGCGGGAGCTGCTGGCCGGCGTCCCCCTGCGGACGGCCGTGGTCGACCTGGGCGCGATCCTGCCCGAGGACCTGGCCACGCTGGCCCAGCGCAGCCTGCTGGTGATTGGCCATGACGGCGATGCGCTGCACGCGGCCGCGGCCGGCGGCGGGCGCACGCTGGCGCTCCTCGGTCCAGGAGAGGTGGCGCCCTACGGACCAAACAGCGCGGCGGTCCGGGTGGCGGCCCTCGAGAAGATGCCCGCCCGCGAGGCGGTCGAGGCCGCCCACCGTCACCTGGGGCTCGCCGCCCACGCCTGACCTGCGGGTCGCCATCGACGCCCGCGCCATGGCGTCGGCCCAACGGGGCAGCGGCGTGGGCGGCTCCGTGGCGATGCTCGTCCGTGAACTCGAACAGCTGGGTGGCGTGCAGTTGATCCTGACCCAGATGTCCGGGATGCCCGTGGTCGGCCCGCACCTGCTGATGCCGCTGCGGGCCCGCCTGGCGCGGGCGGAGGTCTTCCACGGACCCGCGCACAGCCTGCCGCTCACCCGGCTCGGCATTCCCAGCGTGGTCACCATCAACGACCTGGCCATCTACGACCATCCCGAGTGGTTCCCCGACCGGCAGTGGCTCAGCACCCGGGTGCTGGTGCCGCGCTCGGTGCGCAGCGCGCGGATCGTGGTGTGCCCATCCCACGCGACCTGCCGGTCCCTGCTCGAACGCTTCCGAATGCCGCCAGACCGTTGCCGGGTGATTTCCCTCGGCGTCGACCCGGCGTTCGCCGCCAGCGCGCCGCCCTCCGAGGGGGCCCGCCTGCGTCAGTCGTTCCGGTTGCCGGAGCGGTTCATCCTCCAGGTGGGCACGGTCTCACCCAGGAAGAACGTCGTGGGCACGCTGCGCGCCCTGGCCGCCATCCCGGCGACCGAGCGCGTGCCGCTGGTGGTGGCCGGCGAGTTCGGCTGGAAATTCGAACCGGTGCTGCGGGCGGTGCACGACCTCGACCTCACCGACTGGGTGCGCTTTTTGGGCTATGTCCGCCCGCGGGACCTCCCCACCCTCTACCAACTGGCCAGTCTCTTCGTGTTTCCGTCACTCGACGAGGGTTTCGGGCTCCCCATCCTGGAGGCGTTTGCCGCCGGGACGCCGGTGGTGGCAGCCGAGGCGGGGTCCATCCCAGAGGTGGCGGGCGACGCCGCGTGGCTGGTACCGGCGGACGATACCGGCGCGTTCGCGTCGGCGATGCACACCCTGCTGACCGACGGCGATCGGGGCGCCCGCCTGGTGGAACGGGGACGTCGGCGGGCGGCTGGATTCACCTGGCGGGCCACGGCGCAGGCCTACCTCAGGATCTATCGTGAGGCGGCCGGCCGGCCGTCTCCAGCACCGTCCACGTCTGCGACGCCGCCCGGTCCCAGCTGAACTCGGCGCTCCAGGCTGCCCCGCGCTGGATGAGCTGCTGGCGCAGTGGGACCTCGGTGGCCAGCCGACCCAGGGCCTCCGTCCATACGGGAACCTGATGGGGGTCGGCCAGCAGAGCCGCCGGGCCGGCGATCTCTGGCAGCGACCCGGCCGTGGAGGCCAGCACCGCGGTCCCGCAGCGCATCGCTTCCAGCACCTCGAAGCCGAAGCCCTCGAAGAGGGAGGGCAGGGTCAGCGCCAGCGCCCCGCCATAGAGCGCGGGAAGATCTTCCGGCGGCACGTACCCGAGCACCTGAACGCCATCGCCGGCCGACGGCTGGTGGCCCGATCCGGCCAGCACCAGCCCTGCCGTCAGCCCGCTCCGCCGGGCGCCCTGGAAGGCGGCCAGCAGGACTGGCAGATTCTTCCGTGGATGCGCTCGCCCCAGGTACAGGAAATAGGCAGATGGGAGTCCGTAGCGATCTCGCACCCGAGTGATCTCGGCGGTGGGCGGAGGCCGAAACGCATCGTCAACGCCGGAATGGATCACCGTGATCCGCTCCGCGGGCACCTGGTAGAAGCGGCGCAGGTCGTCGGCCGTCGTCTGCGAGACCGCGATCAGGCGGGCGGCCCGACGGGCCATGGAGCGGGTCATCCACTCCAGATACAGCCACGCCGATGGTCGATAGGCCGACGGGATGTGGCGGTGACCGACATCATGGATGGTGACCACCGCGGGCAGGTCCAGGAACAGGGGCAGCACATGGCTGGGCACGAAGACCACATCCGGCTGCTCGGCCCGCAGGGCGCGACGAAAGCGCCAGTGGGTCCACAGTCGCGGGAATGGCAGGAGGCGCCACTCGACGTTGGCGGGTGACCACGGGGGAACCGACGCCGTGTTGGCGTAGAGTCGCATCGTGTGGCCGGGATTGGTGCCGGCCAGGTGCGTGATCATCTGGCGCGCATAGACTTCGGTCCCCGATGGATTCGCACGGACAGCCGGACTCGCGTCGAGAGCCAGTAACATCACCAGTCATGATGCGCGAGGCTGCCGCCGTCTCGCCAGACGCGGCGGCGGCGGTTCTGGACCGGGTCGCCATCGATCTCCTGTTCGCGGCGCCCCCTTTCACCGGCCTGGACCATCATGCCCTGCACATCCTGCGGGGACTGGCGGAGGTAGGGTGGCCGGTCGATGTGTGGGTGAGCCGCCAGGTCGCCCCGGCCATCGCGAACGACGCCCGGAGCCACCGGCTGGTGCCGTTTCCCACGCCGCCGCGGCCACTCCGGCTGGGATGGGAGCAATGGATGGTGCCCTGGCGCTTCGGTCGCCATCCGCGCGGCTATGGGCTGTTGCATGCGGTGACCGGGGTGGCACCGGTCCTGTGCGATATCCCGCTGGTGGTGACGGTCCCGGATCTCACGTTTCGTTTGTCCCCCCAGGATCTCCATCCTCGAGCCCGCCTGTACTTCGGCACCCTGGTGCCGGCCGGCATCCGCCGGGCACGGCGGGTGATGGTGTCATCGGAAGCCGTGCGGCGGCAGGTCATCGACCTCTTTAGCGTCGATGCCGATCGGGTGACCGCCATCCCGCTGTGCGCGGAAGCGTTCTTTAAGCCACCGCCTGCCGACGTGGTGGTGCAGACACGCAAGCGCTACCGGCTGCCGGAACGGTACGTGCTTTCCGTAGGCACCATCGATTCCCGCAAGGACCTGACCCGGTTGCGCACGGCCTATGAGCTGCTGCCGCCCGACTGTGCGGACGTGGCCCTGGTGTTCGTGGGGCGCACTGCCTATGGGGCAGAAGGGCTGGCGCAGCGGCTGGGTCGCCAGCCCAAGCGGGGCCATGTGATCATGCTGGGGTACGTGCCGCGCGAAGACCTGCCGGCGCTGTACGCGGGAGCCTCCGCCTTTGTCTACCCGTCCCGCTACGAAGGCTTTGGGCTGCCGGTGCTGGAGGCTATGGCGTGCGGCGCTCCCGTGATCGTGTCGTCCGCCGGCGCTCTGGCGGAATTGGTGGGCGATGCCGGCGTGGTGCTCCAGAGCGCCGATCCGGCAGAGCTAACCCAGGCCATCGAGCGCCTGCTGCGCTTTGAGTCGGACCGCGACGCGCGGCGCCAGCGCGGCCTGGCCCGGGCTCGCCAGTACACGCCGCGGCGGCTGGGGGAAGCGACGGTGCGTGTGTACCAGGAGGCGCTGCGGGGGTGACGCGGATCGAGATCCTGGGAGTGCCAGTGGATGCGGTCACCGAGCCCGAAGCCCTGGAGTGGGCGGTGCAGGCCCTGGTTAATGGCGGCCCTCGCCAGGTGGCCACCGTCAACCCGGAGTTCGTGATGCGTGCCCGTCGCGATCCAGAGTTTGCGGCGGCGCTCCGGCGGGCCGACCTCTGCCTGCCGGACGGCACCGGTCTCCTGTGGGCGGCCCGGCGCCAGCGGCAGTCGCTGCCATCCCGCATCGCTGGGGTCGACTTCGTGCGCGCCCTGGCCCGGGCCGGCGCGACCCGCGGCTGGCGTTTCTTCTTGCTCGGCGCAGAACCCGGCGTGGCCGAGGCGGCCGGGCTGGCATTATGCCGTGAGTATCCCGGGCTGCAGGTAGCCGGCACCCTCGCCGGATCCCCCGATGCCGCCCTCGACCCGGTGACCGTGGGGGCGGTGCGCGGGTCGCGCGCCGACATCCTGCTGGTTGCCTACGGCGCTCCCGCCCAGGACCTGTGGATCGCCCGCAACCTGCCGGCCACCGGGGCGCGGCTGGCCATCGGAGTCGGTGGGGCGCTGGACTTCATCGCCGGTCGCACTCGCCGGGCGCCGCGCTGGATGCAGGATCGTGGCCTGGAGTGGCTGCACCGGCTGGCCCAGCAGCCCTGGCGCTGGCGGCGCATGCTGGCCCTGCCGCACTTCGTCATCCGGGTGCTGGTGCAACGCCGCCCGTCCACGACCTGATGGCGCGCGTCGACCTGCACCTGCACACCGAATACTCAAAGGACTCGATGAGCCGGCTGGCCGACGTGGCCGCCCGGGCCCGGCTGGCGGGCCTCACCCACCTGGCGGTCACCGATCACAACACCATCGAGGGCGCCCGCCGAATGCAGGATGTTTCCAGCCTGCCCGTTATAGTCGGGGAAGAGATCATGACCGTGGAGGGCGAGCTCATCGGGCTCTTCCTCAAGGAGCCTGTGCCGCCCGGAATGAGCGCCTCCGACACCGTGCGCGCGATCCGCCAGCAGGGGGGCCTCGTGTATCTGCCCCATCCTCGCGATCCATACCGGCATGGCCTGAGCGCGGCCGGCCTGACGGAGGTGCGCGAGGAGGTCGACATCATCGAAGTCTTCAACAGCCGCTGCCTGCGTCCATCCTCGAACGCGGAGGCCCAGGCGCTGTCGGCGTCCATGCGCGCCGCGCGGTCGGCCGCCAGCGACGCCCACACCCTGCGCGAGATCGGTCGCTCATTCGTGGAAGGGCCCGACTTCCAGGACGGCGCCGGATTGCTGCGCTGCCTGGCCGCTGGACAGATGACCCAGCGCCGCTCCAGCCCCAGCATCCACCTCCTCAGCCGGGTGGCCGCCGTGCGACACCGGCTGGGCGGGCGCCCCGGCGCCTCGTGATGGCGTTCCGTCGCTGGCAAGACCTGGATAGCGGCGCGGTGCTGCGCATCCTGGTGTTCGTCGCCATCTTCAGCCTGGCGGCCCTGCCCCCGGTCGACCCGGACCTCTTCTGGCACCTCACCAACGGGCAGGTCATCCTCCAGTCCGGCTGGCCCCACACCGACCTCTACTCCTTCAGCGCGCCCGGCCATGCCTGGGTGATGCACGAATGGTTGGCGGATCTGGCCATGGCCCTGATCGTGCGTGTCGGTGGCCTGCCCCTGCTGGTCGCCCTCTTCGCCGGCCTGGTCACCATCAGCGCCGCCTGCCTCTACTGGCTGCTCCGGCGCGGGGGCCTGCATCCGACCCTGGCCGCCATCCTCACCATGGCCGGCGCCCTGGCCGGCTCGACGGCCTGGGGGGCGCGCCCGCAAGTGCTGAACGTGACCTGCTTTGCCGTCCTCGCCTGTGGGCTGGTGCTGCACCGGGAGGGAAGAGTGCCAGCCTGGTGGGTGGCACCCTACCTGGGGGTGTGGGCCAACCTGCATTCCGGATTCCTGAGTGGAGTCATCCTGGTCTCCCTGTTCCTGGCCGGCGAAGGCGTGGAGGCGTGGCGCAGCCAGGATGCTCGGGCACTCCGGCGGCTGCGCGGCCTGGCCCTGGCCGGCCTGGGCGGCCTGGCCCTCGCCTTCGTCAATCCGTATGGGTGGGACACGGTGCTCTTCCCGCTGGGCACGCTGTTCTCGCCATTGATTCAGAACAACATCCAGGAATGGGCGTCCCCCGACTTCCACTCCCTGGCTGGTCATTTGCTGGAGGGGATCCTCTTTGTAGTGCTCGCCGGCCTGGGGACCGGACGGGTGAAGGCGCGGCTGGCCGACTGGCTCTGGACCCTCGCTTTCCTCTACCTGGCGCTCTCCTCGCAACGCCACGTGCCGCTCTTCGTCCTGGCCGCCGCCCCCCTGATCGGACGCAGCGCCCAAGCCTTGCTCGCGGTGGGGGCCGAGATCTTGCCCCGGGTAGCGAAGGCACCCATGGAGCGCGCGGCGCTGATTGCCACGCCCGTCGCGCCGGTCCGCAGCCGTGCCATGGCCCTGGTCAACGGAGCCATCCTGGTGGGGGTGGCCGCCGGCATGCTCGGCTATCGCGCGCTGCCGAACCTGCGGCCATCGCAGGAGGCCGCCTCCATCGCGGCGGCCTATCCGGTGGCCGGCGCCGACGCCCTGCTGCGAGAGGGCCGAGCGCTGCGGGTGCTCAACTACTACGACTACGGCGGCTACTTGATCTATCGCTTGTGGCCCTCGGGGAGCCACGTCTTCATCGACGGCCGGGTGGAGGTCTATGGGCCGAGGGTCTTCAGCGATTACCTGGCGGTGAGTTACGCGTCGCCTGGGTGGCATGACGTGGTGCAGCGGTACGCGCCGGACGCCATCGTGCTGCCCACCTGGCACCCGCTGGTGGGCGCGCTGTCCAAAGACCCAAACTGGCGGACACTCAGCGCCGACCGGGTGGCCACCGTCTTTGTCGTTACCGTGGCAGGGAGTCAATGAGTGGTCCCCCGTCTATCAGTGGCGTGCTGCCGGCCTTCAACGAAGAATCGAACCTGGAACGGGCGGTCAGTCGACTGGGTCAGGCGCTGGCGGCGTTCGCTGGGGAGTTCGAGATCATCGTCGTGGATGATGGCAGCCGGGACGGTTCGGCCGCGCTGCTCGCGGGGCTGCAGGCCCGGACGTCCTATCTGGTGGTGGTCCGGCACGACCGCAATCTCGGCTACGGCGCCGCCCTCCGCTCGGGGTTTGGGCGGGCCCGCTTCCCCTGGGTCTTCTTCATGGATGCCGACAACCAGTTCGATCCCTCGGAGATCGAGCTCTTGCTGGACCGCGGCGCCGAGGCCGACATGGTAATCGGCTATCGCTCGGTGCGACGGGACCCCTTCACTCGACGGCTGAACGCGTGGGCCTTCTTCACCCTGGTCCGGGTGCTCTTCGGGTACCTGGCGCGGGATGTCAATTGCGCCTTCAAGCTGATCCGGCACGAGCTCCTGGACGACCTGGCCCTGCGGTCGGCTGGCGCCCTGATCAACACCGAGCTGCTGGCCCTGGCGCGGCAGCGAGGCGCGCGCATCATCGAGGTCCCGGTTCACCACTTTCCGCGGACCGCGGGCACCCAGACCGGCGCCCGGCCGGCGGTGGTCCTGCGGGCCTTTCGGGAACTCATTGAATTGCGCCGGACCCTGGGAGGGCGCCGATGAGCGAGATCTCGATCGTCATCCCGGCCTACAACGAAGCGCGGCGGTTGCCCGCCACCCTGGACCGCATCGAGGCGCACCTCCGATCGCGGGGCATCGAGGCCGAAGTCATCGTGGTGGACGATGGCAGCACGGATCAGACCGCCGCCGTGGTCGGCAGCCACGCCCGCACGTGGCCGGCACTGAAGCTGGTGTCGGCCCCGGTCAACGCCGGCAAGGGCCGGGCGGTCCAGCTGGGGATGGCGGCGGCCACCGGGCGCTATCGCGTGTTCAGTGACGCCGACCTGAGCGTGCCCATCGAGGACATCGAGCTCCTGCTCAAGCCCCTGCAGAGCGGAGCCGGCGTGGCGATTGCGTCGCGAGGGCTGAAGGAGTCACAGATCGAGCTCCACCAACCCTGGTATCGGGAGACCATGGGCAAGATCTTCAACAAGCTGGTGCAGACCTTCGTGCTGGACGGGATTCACGACACGCAGTGCGGCTTCAAGGCCTTCTCGGCGGAGGTGGCCACCAAAGTGTTCCCCCCGCTGCAGACCCGCGGGTTCGGATTCGACGTCGAAGTGCTCTACCGGGCGCGCGCCCTTGGCTATACCATCGTGGAGGTCCCCACCCGCTGGATCAACAGCCCCCAGAGCCGGGTCAACCCCATCTGGGACTCGTCGGCGATGTTCCTCGAGCTGCTCGCCATCCCGGCTCGAGTCCGCCGGCATCCGGGCTAAGCCCGGCTTAGCCCGGATCCACCGAAACGAACTTGCATCTTGGGCGCGGATGCGAGCGATCCGGGCGTTGGCTCCTGCGCGCGCTCAGTTACGCACCAACGGGTGCGCGCCTTCGCGTGCTCGTCGCCGCCTTCGGCTCATCTCGCCCCGCATCCCAATCTGCGTCGTCCGCTCGGTGGATCCGGGCTTAAGCCAGGGGGAGGCGGCGAGGCACGAATCGGGCCGCCAGGCAGCGGGCGTACCAGCGGAGGTAGTGGGGGAGGAGCGCGAAGACGCGGAAGCGGCTCTGCCCCTTCGCCCGGTCCCGCCAGGTGGTCGGGAGTTCGGCCAGCCGCATCCCCAGCAGGTGGGCCTTCACGGTCAGCTCCAGCCCCAGCTCGAAGCCACCCGAGGATTCGATGGTGACCCGGTTCAGCAACCGGCGGCTGTACAGGCGGAAGTTGCTGGTGGCGTCGTGAATGGGCAGGGCGCCCAGCCGATACAGGGACAGCCCGGCGGCTCGCGACAGCAGCGCCTTCAGCCTCGGCCCCCCGATCTGGCGCCCGCCGCGCATGTAGCGCGAGGCACTGACCACGTCCGCCCCGGCGCGGGCCAGGGCCAGCATGCCGTCCACGGCTTCCGGCTCGTCTGAGCCGTCGGCCATCATGACCACCACGTAGGGCGCCGTCGAGACGGCGAAGCCGGTCCGGATGGCATTCAGCACGCCCCGGCCCAGCTGGTTGGGCTGCAGCTGCACCTCGGGCATCTCGGCCTGCAGGGCCTTGACCGGCGGGACCGTCGTGTCGGCATCGAAGTCGTAGACGACCAACACCTGGCGGGGCCGCGCCGCCATCGAGGCACTCAGCTGGCGGAGCACCGAGGCGATGTTGTCGCCCTCGTTGTAGACCGGCAGGATGATGGAGACGACCGGGTCATCTCTACGCGGCGTCACCTAAATCCGGCCCACCGACAGCTCGCGGGCGATCCAGGGGATCACCTCGTCGAGCATCTCCGCGAGGGTGGTGGTCGCGGTGAAGCCCAGCAGGCGCTGCGCCTTGCGCACGTCCGGCACGCGGCGCGGCACGTCGTAGGGATAGGGCGGATCGTGGGCCAGCCGCAGCGCCCCGTTGCTGGTCCCCTTCGCCTTGCGCCAGATGACCTGGGCCAGGTCGGCCACCGTGGTGGACTGCGCCGTGGAGAGGTTGAAGTCTTCGTTTTTGGCCACCGCCGACTCCACGCAGAGCCGGATGCCGCGGGCCAGGTCGCCGCCATACGTGTAGTGCCGGACCTGGCTGCCGTCGCCCAGGATGTGGAGGGGATTCTGGCCCGCCAGGACCTTGTGGACCAGGTCGGGCACCACGTGGCTCAAGGCCAGCTTCACGTTGCCGCTCTGGATGTCGCTGTCGCGCAGGGCTCGACGCTCGCCGATCCCGACGCAGTTGAAGGGCCGGATGATCGTGTAGGGCAGCTGGTGCTGCTGCCAGGCCGCCCGGGCGAAGTACTCCGCGGCCAGCTTCTGGAATCCGTACGCCGAAATCGGCGGCGGGCTGGACAGCTCGGCCCCCTCCGGCGTGGGGAACATGGTCGCCCGCTCGAAGACCATGCTGCTGGACAGGACGTTGATCTTCTGGAGCCGGCCGTGCTGGAAGGCATGGATGGCGGCGTCGAACGCCGCCGCCACGATGCGCTCGTTCTCGGCCAGCAGGTCATAGGCGAACTCGTGGAAGTAGCTGATGCCGCCCACCATGGCGGCCGCCGCGATCAGCTGGTCGCAGTCGCCGGCCAGCCTGGTGAGCAGCTCGACGTCCTTGGCGTCGCCCTCGACGAGGGTATACCCGGGGTCATGGTCGTACGTTCTGGAGACCGGCCCGTACTTGCTGAAGTTGTCGACACCGATCACCTGGTGGCCGGCGCCCAGGAGTTCGGGGACCAGGTAGCCACCGATGAAGCCCGCCGATCCGGTGACCAGGATCTTCACAAGCGGATGCCGCGACCGAAGAGATCCCAGACGTCGACCACCTCGCGCCCATCCAGCTCGATGGTGCGATAGACGTGGTGCGGGGCGGCCACGATCAACACGTCGGCTTCCCGCAGCACCTCGGCCAGCGGCCGCAGGGTCGAGTCCTGGACATAGGGATCCGTGCACAGGACCCGCGCCCCTTTGAAGGTGGCCAGCTTCTTTAACTTGTAACTGAGGGAGCTGCGCGCGTCGTCGGACTCGGCTTTGAACGCCATCCCGAGGATCCCGACGGTGCGGCCGTCCAGCGACCGGCGGTGGTTGAGGGTGTCGATGATATAGCCAGGCAGCCCCTCGTTGATCAGCATGGCCGAGTGGCCGAGCGGAAAGTGATCCGGGCAGAAGGCCGCCAGCTGCATGGTGTCCTTGAGCAGGCACGGACCCGCGGCGAAACCCGGACCCGGCAGGTCAGCCGCCCGGGGGTAGCCGTGGCGGACCGCCTCCAGCACCCGGCCATAGTCCACGTTGGCGCGATGGGCGATCTCGAAGAACTGGTTGGCGATGGCGAACTTCATGTATCGCCAGGCGTTGGTCAGCAGCTTGGCTAGCTCGGCCTCGGTGGGCGTGGTGCGCTGCGTCTCCACGTCCAGCTTGTCGAAGAGGGCGCGGGCCCGCTCGAAGGCCGAGTCGCTGCTGGCGCCGATCAGTTGCGGAAAGAGGCCGATTTCCTCCAGGGCGTGACCTTCCGCGATCCGTTCGGGACAGAAGACCACGTCCACCGGCCGGCCTCGGGCTTTGAGTCGCGCGTGGACGAAGTCGGTGGTTCCCGGATACACCGTGCTGCGCAGCACCAGCAGCGCCCCATCCCGCAGCTCGGGGGCCAGCTGGTCGACCACCCGGTCGAAGACACGGGTGGACGGATTCAGGAATTCATCGATGGGCGTGCCGACCACGGTGACGACGGTGTCGGTGCGCCGCACGATCTCACTGGTGGTGCTGAAGTGGAGGCGGCCGCTGGCCAGCATCGAGACCAGCAGGCTGTCGGCCCCCGTTTCGCGAAAGGGCATCTGGCCGGCGCGCACCATCGCCATCCGGGCCTCATCGGTGTCGTAGATCCCGACGCGGCACCCGACCCGGGCGAAGGCCAGCGCCAACGGAAGACCAACATGACCACAGCCGCCCACCACCACCAGGTCGAGATCGGCCACCGGTTCGCGGTCGGGGGTCCGGCTCATGTCAATACAAGCCCCGTCCCGAAGGCCTTCTTGCGGCCGCTAACACGCGGTGGGAGCCGCGCCATCCTGCCGCAGCGTGATCAGCTCATACGGATCGATGGTCTCCCGGGCGCTGGCATGCGCCCGGAGCCACGCGTCCAGTCGGGTCGATCCGGGGTGCGAACTCAGGTTCCAGGGCTCACCCGGTCCGTTGGGACCCAGGATCGCCAGCCTGACATGCGAGCGCTCGAGCTGGCAGATAACCGTCTGCTGGACGGCGTCCAGGTTGCTGAGCCCCGGCAAGTTTTCGAAGTAGACGGTGCCGGGGCGGCGGTCCGACAGGAAGTAGAGGGTCGTGTCATTGAACAGGGCCAGGTCGTTGCGCTGCAGCCCGACGAAGAGGGGCTGCCCGGCCGGGACCTGCTCGTCGATGCGACGAACCAGCCTGGCCAGCCGGTCGGGCGGCATCCAGGCCCGTGCCCCGACCAGCGTCGCGCGGGGGACGACGCCCGGGGTGGTGGGCAGGTTGAGGTCCCGGATGGTCAGCCCAACGGCCGCCAGGGCCAGGCTGGCCAGCGCCACCACCGACATTGCCGCTTCCAGGCGGGGCTGGAGGGGGAGGCCGCGACGGCGCTGCTGCAGCAAGAGGACCAAAAGCATGGCGGTGGCGGGCCAGGCCGTGAGCGCGTGCGCGCCGTCGGCGCGGGTCCACACCCAGCCGAAGAGCAACACGCCCGTGATCAGGAACGCGAGCGCGGCGGCCATCTCTGGGCGGGGGAGCTTGCGGAGCCAGAGCGTGCGGACGGCCCAGATCCAGGTGAGGGCGAAGGCGCCGGCCATGACGGCCACCACCGGGCCCTCATGGCCCTGGCCGAGGGGGATGTGCCGCGCGCGGGCATACACCGTGACCGTGGACTGCACCAGCTGGACGTAGATGGGCGACGGCCCGGCCACCAGCACCACCGGACCCCAGAGGAGGGTGACGCCGAGGCCCGCGGTGGCGACATAGGCGAGCAGCGGGCCCGGGCGCCTCTCCAGGCGAGCGGCCAGGGCGTAGCCGGCCCCAAGACCCAGGCCGAGGGCGGCGCCCAGTTCGGGTCGGGCAAACACGGACAGGGCGGTGAGGGCTCCGGCGGCCAGCGCCCATCCGCGATGGGGCGTTAGCCTGAATCCACCGAGTCGAACTCGCATCTTGGGCGCGGAGGCGGCCGATCCGGGCGTCGTCTCCTGCGCGCGCTCGGTCACGCATCGACGGATGCGCTCCCTCGCGTGCTCGTCGCCTCCTTCGGCTCGGCGCGCCCCGCATCCCAATCTGCGTCGTCCGATCGGTGGATCCGGGCTTAGCTGGCCTCGGAGAAAGACGGCGAAGGCGCCCAGCAGGAGAAGATCCGCGAGCACCGCCGAGTTAAAGGCGGGAATGGAGAGCGCGACCAGCGCCAGCAGGCTAGTCATCAACAGCCGGAGCGCGCCGCGCACGCCCATCACCGTGATCAGCGCGTAGGCGGTGCCGGCGAAGAGCAGGACGCTGGCGATGGCCAGCCCCCGCTCCACCAGGGCGTCGACCGCGATCACGCGGAACGCGGAGCCCAGGACCAGCATGTCGAGCGGCCCGTAGGTGGACCAGAAGTCGCGATAGGGGATCAGGCCGTGGGCGACCAGCGCCGCCTTGGTCAGCGTCAATCCTTCGTCAAACCGGTCGAGGGGCGCCGCCAGGAAGCGGGCCGCGACGGCGATGACGCACAGGCCGACCAGCGCGACGAGCAACGCGCGCGGCGGTCCCAAGGCAGGACTGGGCGACCGGACGAGCTGAGGGCGTCCGGCAGAATCGCGATTGGCTGCCAGGGCCACTTTACGTTCCTCCGATGACGCGATAGAGGCGCACGCCGCCGGCTTCGTACACCAACCGAAGATAGGGCTCCTGGCCGGGATCAAACGTGCGATCCTGCCGCTCCTGCGGACCCCAGTAGAGGAGGGTGATGCCGTTGTCGTGGAAGAAGGATTGGAGCTGCACCGGCGGGGTGGTCGCCTGCAGCATGGCATCGGCGGTCCGGATCTTGCCGAAGTAGTCGAGCGTCTCGGAGTAGTGGCCGACGTAGACGGGCACGCCCGACCAGGCCGGAATGTACAGGCCGTCGCCCGGCGAGGACAGGACCCGGTCGGCCGGATGGTGGTGGGTCGACAGCCAGGTCATGGCCTGGACCTGATCGGCGCTCAGATAAATCTCCGGGTACACGCCGCTGGCGAAGCGGAGAGCGATGGCCAGCACCAGCGCCGAGGAGAGGCAGAACAGCGGGACCAAGACCCGCTCCACCCGGGCGGCGCGGCGCGGCCAGCGGGCGAGCAGCGCCCGCAGCCCGACGGCAGCCAGGAACCCCAGCGGCACGTACAGCGCGTCCAGCAGCCGGCGCTGGATGTTGGCCACGTTCGGGAGGTAGAGGAGGGCGATGACCAGCGGCGGCCACACGGCCAGCAGGGCCAGCTCCCGATCGCGCCGCCGCCAGGTCAGCGCCATGGCGTAGGCCGCCGCGGCCAGGGGCAGTCCGAGGCTGATCAGCAGGCTCAGGATGTTGGGCGCCTGATGCTTCCACTGTTTCGCCCAGAGGGCGATGGTGGGGTCGGTGTACAGCACCCAGGCGTTGTAGACGAGCAAGGGAAGGGGGATGGCAAAGGCCGCGGCTTCGGCCAGCAGGCCGCGGGCCGACGGCCGGGCTCCCCAGCGCCACCGAACCAGGCGATAGGCCGCCCAGACCATGGCCAGCACCGGGATCATCTGGGGATGGATGGCGGCCAGGGCCGTCAGGCAAACACCGGTCAGGACCATGGGGCGAACGGCGGGCCGCTCCTGCAGGTCGAGCAGGCCTATCAGCGCCAGCACGATGAGCGTGGTGGCCCAGACGAAATGCGGGATGGCCAGCAGCGAATACCATCCGGTCAGCTCCGGCAAGTGCAGGTCCAGAGCCTCCAGCCGCATCCCCAGCACGCCCGGGTTCGCAAGCGTCTGGGCCAAAAACCCCAGCCCGGCGGCGAGCATGGTGAAGACGACGGCCAGCCGGCGCAGCTCGGGGACCAGCAGGCGTCGGGCCAGCCGGTCGACCGCCAGCACCAGGGCCACGCCGCCGATCACGCGCGCCACGTGGTAGGCCGCCACCAGCGGCAGGTGCAGGAGCCCCGCCAGGTGGCCGAGCAGCAGATAGAACCCGAACAGGAACACCCCACGGTGGGCTTCGCTGGTGTAGGGGTCGGTCCAGAGCCAGGCGCCATCGGCTCCCTCGCGCATCTTGGCCAGGTAGGTGGTCGCGTCATCGGCGATGAAGAAGAATCCGGCGAAGTGCTTCCCGGGCGGAGTCCATGCATAGGCCAGCAGATAGGGGAGCAGCGAGATGGCGCCCAGGATCAGCGCCAGCGCGATCGGGAAGCCGACCGTCACCGCCGGCCGGGGGGCGGGGGCCGGGGCCCGGGTCAGCGGGACCGCAGCAGCCACCGGCTTCCCAGGAACAGGATGAGGGTGCCGCCAAAGAGCGCGTTGGCGGTCAGGATGGTCAGCGGATCACCGGTCTGGGCCGCCCGGAAGGTGGGCGATCCGAACACAGGTCCGGGATGCCACCGGGAGAGGACGCTCAAGCACACCACCGCCGCTGTCAGCAGCGCCGTGGCCGGAACCGGCCAGCCGCGTCCAGCCAGCCGCAGGACGCTCAGCCAGATCAGCGGCAACAGCACCACCAGGTGATGCTCCCAGGTGACCGAGGACAGGAGCGGCAGCAGCGGGAGAAACGAGAAGGCGGCCGCCGTCGGGTCGAGCCGCCGAGTATTAAAGGCCCACCAGCTGAGCAGCGCCAGCGCCGCGCCGACGGCCAGCGCGCTCTCCCAGGGCACCGCCACCCAGGGGTTGGTGTACGGGTTGGTGGTCAGCAGGCGGCCGAGCACGCCGGTCAGCGACTGGTTGCTGTAGTAGGCGGTCCCGCGGGCGAGCGCCGGAAGCACCTGCCCGAAGAAGGTCACGGTGTCGCTGGGACGAACCAGCAGCCCAAGACCCGTCGTGCCGGCGAAGCCAAGCGCCAGGAAACCGGCGGTTCGCCATCGGCGCTGGAAGAGGAGCCAGCCCAGCAGCAGCAGCGGGGTGACCTTGATGGCCGCCGCCACCCCCAGCCACGTCCCCGCCAGGCTCTGCCCCCGCAGGATCCCGACGACGCCCAGCATCAGCAGGGCCAGCACCAGGAGGTTGGTCTGCCCCTGGGCCACGTCGACCAGCAGCGGAAAAAAGGTGAAGGTCAGAACCAGCGCCACCCAGCCCGCGGCCCACGGCGGGTTCAGGGAGCGGACCACGACGGTGATGCTCAGGGCCAGGGCGGCCTGCATGGCCAGCAGCCAGGTCCAGCCGGCGACGACCCTCGGCAGCCAGGTCAGCGGGGCGATCAGGACCGCAAAGATGGGCGGGTAGATGTAGGCCGGTCGCAGGGTTGGGTCCGGAAATGGGTGATGGAGGAAGGCGTCATACAGGGGCCGCCCCGCCAGCAGGTCGCGCCCAGCACTGAGGTACGCGTCCAGGTCCTGGTGGCCGGCGCTGGCGAGCACCGCGATGTACAGGAGCAGGCTCGATGCCGCCAACCCGATGGGGACGGCCGTCCGCGCAGCCCGGACAACCACGCCCCAATGGAAGGAACCCCGGGCCACGGGAGCCGCCGAAGCTGGCATTGCGGTCGTATAACGCCTCGGCCTCCAGGTTCCGCCGGTCCGAGCACGGAAATCTGAACAGCCCCGTTATAGGTCCGTGATCGGGGGCGCGCAGGCCCAACCGCGGGAGCCGGCGGCCCAACACGGCGGTTCCTCTCACTCCCTCGGATTCGGCGCGCGGCTTGGCCACGCGGTCACCCGCCTCCAGTCGCCCCTCGGCTACCTCTTGTTCTTCGGCGGCCTGCAGTTGGGACTGATGTTCTGGCTCAGCCGCTTCTGGCCGGTGTGGCTGATCGTGGCCGGGGCGGTTGGCCTGGTCGCGGAGGTGGTGGCGGTGGCCGTCGTGCGGGGACGCTGGCCGGCCAAGACCCTCGGGCTGCTGCTGGTTATCGCCGTCGTGGTGGTGGCTCCCGCGGTGGTGCTCATGCACGACCGCGCCGTCAGGGGGATCACCTCGGTCGAACACGATGGCGCCATCCAGGCCGAGGTCGCCATGGATCGGATGCTCCACGGTCTGCCGATCTACGGCGTCGACTGGTCGAAGACCGCCGTCGCCCAGGTGCCCTGGGACTATTCGAAAGGGCCGGCCAACCCCGCCTTGCATCACAATCTCTACTTCCCGTTGGTGCCGATGGCGGGAATTCCGGTCGCCCTGGTGGCCCACGCGCTCGGGATCCCGTATGACTACCGCCAGGTGCTGCTGATTGTCCTCGGCATCGGGCTTTGGGCCATCTGGCTGCTGCCGATCCCGCCCGCCCGGCGCTTCGCCATCGCGGTCTCGCTGTTCCTGGGCCCGCTGCTGGGACTCTATGTCTGGGCCGGGCGGAGCGATGTTCCGGTGGTGGCGCTGGTGATGCTGGGTCTGGCGCTGCTGGCCCTCGACCGTCCACTCCTGGCCAGCTTGGTGCTCGGCACCGGGCTCGCCTACAAGCTGTTTGCGGCGCCCGCGGTGCCGTTCCTGCTGGCCACGCTCTGGCTGCGCTGGCGCAGCCAGCGGAATGGGTGGGAGGTGGGGCGTTGCCTGGTGGCCCTGGCGATCGTCCCGGTGGTCACCATCACGCCGTTCCTGCTGGCGGATCCGGCGGCCTTTGTCCGCGATGTGGTGCTCTACCCCGGCAGCGGCGGGCCCGACTCGTACCCCATCTCCGGGTTCGGCCTGGGTGGGTTGCTGCTGGCGACCCACGCCATTCATCAGACTGACCAGTTCCCCTTCTGGGTCTTCCAGCTGCTCGGGCTGGGGCTGGCGCTGGCCGTGACCGTCCCCTGGTTCCTGCGGCGGCCTTCCGCTGGTCGCTGGCTCACCGGATTCGTCGCCACCCTCTTCGCCATGACCTTCTTCGCCCGCTTCTTCAACGACAGCCACCTGACGCTGGTGCTGGCGCTGTTGGCCGCGTGCGCCCCGCTAGGAGACTCGACGCTGCTTTCCCGAGCGACGGCCCCCCTCGGATCGGTGCCGTCGTCGCTGGACCGCGGGTGGCGCTAGCGCATCGGCTCCCTGAGCCGGAGGCGGCGCCAGCCCAGCGCTCGAAGACAGGCCGCGGGGAATGGCGCTGGCCGGCCGTGGTCGCCGCGGTCCTCCTCGCCCTCACGCTAGGCCCGATCCTGATCGCCTGGGTGATGACTCCCCCCGGGACCACCTTCACCGGGTACGTGGTGGTCGGCGTGGATGGACCCGTGTACGTGTCGGACTGGCGGCAGGGATGGGCCGGCGCCTGGCTGTTCCACGCCATGTACACCTCGGAATCGGTGCCGCCGGTGCTCCTTTACCCGTGGTACATCTGGAGCGGGCACCTGGTCGGCGGGGTGGCCGCGCCGTGGCTCTATCACCTCACCCGCCTGGGGAGCGGCGCCGCGCTGCTGCTGGCAATCTACGGGCTCGCCGCTGAACTCTTTCGTCCGCGCCGCCTGCGGCGGCTGGCCTTTGGGCTGGCCGTCCTCGGTGGCGGCGTCGGCCCGTTCCTGGGGAGCTCCCCGCAGCTCGGTCCGGTGCGCCTTCGGGCGACCGAGATGTTGGTGTCTGGGACCAGCCCTGGCGACCTGTTGTCGCTGGCCCCACACTTGCCCTGGGCGGCGGCCCTGCTGTGTTTCCTGTTCACGGCGGTCCTCCGCTACGGGAAAGCCCCGTCGGGGCGAGCGCTGGCCGCAGCCCTGGCGGCGCAGCTCGGCCTGGCCCTGATCTATCCGCAGCTCGCCCTCCTGCCCGTGGTGGTGCTGGTCGGGTTGGCGTTCCTCCATCGGTCGCGGCGTCTCCTCCTGCTGGCGGGGGCCGTCGCGGTCGTGGTCGCTCCCTACATCGGGTACCTGGGCTGGGTCGACCTCCGCTCACCGATCGCCCTCCGCCAGGTCCGGTTTAGCTTCGACCTGGGCGACCCCTTCGGATTCCTGGTGCTCTCCCACCTGGTGGCCACCGGGCTGATCGTGGCGGCGTTCGCCCGCCGCCGGCTTCCCCAGGTGCTCTGGCTGCCGGGGCTTTGGATCGGGGCCATCACGGTGTTCATGTTCACGCCGGGCGTGGGCCCCGTGATGGGGCGGACGTTCCTGGCCAGCACGGTCCCATTCGGGCTGATGGCGGCCGGCGCGCTGGTTGTGCTGCGCCGGCAGATGGATGGCCGCGCCTGGCGCCGCCGGCTGGTCGCGCTCAGCCTGGCCGGCTCCAGCCTGTTCGGTCTCTACAGCCTGGCGCATCCCTATGCGATCGCCGCTGGCCGGCTGGACGCCGCCGCCGAATATGAGCGGACCGATGAGGCCCGCCTGCTGGCCTGGGTCGCGCCCCGCACCAGCCGGCAGACCGTGATCCTGACCACCTACCTCGACGGGCTGTTCGTGCCGGCTCAGACGCACGCTCGGGCCTATGTGGGCCACCCGGACCAGACCATCGATGTCGCCCAGAAAGCTTCCCTGGCCGTCAGCTTCTTCGACTCGTGGTCGGCGGCACAACGCGATCCGTTTCTGCAGGCGAATCATATCGGGTACGTGCTGGCCCCGGACGCGGCTCGCGTCGACCGCCTCCGCGATGACCCGATGCTGCGGCTGGTGCAGGAGTCCGGGGGGAGCGGCCTGTTCGAGGTGCGGCCGTGAGCCGTCGTCGGCGAAGGTGGCTGGTAGGCGTGCTGGCCGGCTTCGCCCTGGTGCCTGTCGTCCTCAGCGTGCGTGCGGGAGCGGCGGGCGTGCAAAGCTCGGACTTCACGGTCCTGTACACGGCCGCCACCCTCGTCCGCCACGGACAGCTGGCGGCGGTGTACAACCAGGCGACCATGGGGCCGGCCTTGCTCCAGGTGTCCGATGGACACATCGACCCCACCCTGCCGTTTGACTATCCGCTGGCCGACGCGCTACCGCTGGTGCCGCTCACGCTGCTGCCGTTGCAGGCGGCATTTCGCGTCTGGCAGCTCCTGATCCTGCTGCTGCTAGCCGCCGCCGTCTTCGTGCTCAACCGCCTTCATCCGCTGGGCAAGTCCGCGGTCCCCTTCGGACTGCTCGCGGTTCTGGCGGCCGAGCCGACGTGGGCCCTGTTGACCGAAGGACAGCTCGGCGGCGTGCTGCTGGTCGGCGCCGTCGCGGTGCTCGCCGCCGCCGATCGTGACGTCGCCGGCTGGGGCTTCCTGGGCGGGGTGTTACTGGCTTTCAAGCCACAGTACCTGCCGGCCTACCTGGCGCTGCTGTGGGCCGGTCGCTGCCGTCGCGCGCTGGTGGCAGTCATCGCCGGCAGCCTCCTGGTCGGCTGCTCGGCCTTGCTGGCGGGGGGGCCGTCAGGAATAGCGGCCATGGTGCGGGGCATGCTGGCCGGCAGCGCCTGGGCCGATCTGCGTTCCATGGACAGCTGGGCCGGCCTGCTGGCGCTGGCGCTGCCGCCCCGGCTCGCCATGATCGCGGGGCTGGCCCTCTTCGGGGCGACCCTGATCGTGCTCCCGGTCCTAGCCCGGATCCACCGAGTCGAGCTAGCATCTCGGGCGCGGATGCGGCCGATCCGGGCGTCGTCTCCTGCGCGCGTTCGGTCACGCACCGACGGGTGCGCTCCCTCGCGTGCTCGTCGCCTCCTTCGGCTCGGCACGCCCCGCATCCCGATCCGCGGCGCCCGATCGGTGGATCCGGGCTTAGCCGCCCGCCGGCGGACGGACCTGCTCCCGTTTGCGGGACTGGCCGG
>DASPZT010000264.1:0-2131 GCA_035636135.1 Candidatus Limnocylindria bacterium
TGGACTTTGAGCACGGCATCCGCGGCCAGCGCGGTCGCCGTATCGGTCAGGTTGGCCCCGGCATCGATGTAGGCCGCGTCGCTGAAGAAGGCGGCCGCGCCGGCGCCGGCCTCGACCGCCACCTGCAGGGTCGCCTTGACCAGCCCCCGGGCGGCCTCGGGGACAAGCGCCACTCGGCGCTCGCCGGGCAAGGTCTCCTTGACGACCCCAATCTTCATGTCTTGTCCCCTCCCATTAGGGAGGGGCAGAGGAAGGGTGGTCATGATGTCTTGTTCCCTCCCTTTAGGGAGGGGCAGGGGAGGGTGCTGATGACAGGTAGCGCCGCTCCGTCGGAGGTCAGGTCCGTGCCACTTCCACCAGGGTCCTGGCGGCCGGGATCTGGCGGGCCAGCTCGGCCAGGTCGAGATAGACCCGTTCCCCGGTAAAGAGCCCGTCGCGAACCGGGAAGAAGATCACCACCCGGTAGCGGACCGGCTGCCCGCTGGGCGCCAGGCCGAAGAGCGGCCCGTCCATCCGGCCCGACACCTCGGACTCCTCGACGATGCAGTCCTCGGCATCCACCCGGTTCAGCAAGGTCAGCTTCACGTCCGGAATGGCGGCCCACAGGCCGCGATAGAACTCGCGCACCTCGGCCTTGCCCCGCCACCGCTGCTGGAGGGGGACGACCTCATACTCGCAGTCCTCGTGCAGGGTGGCGATCAAGCCTTCCAGCTCCCGGCGGTTCTCGGCCCGGGCATGCTGCAGCCAGAGTGCCTGGTTGGCCCGCGCCTTCGGGCTCTGGGCCGTGGACTGGAACGGGTTGGCCTGCACTGCTGACAGGATAATATTCGACGCGACACCCGATGGCAGTGCACCACGTCACGCTCATCCCCGGCGACGGCGTCGGGCCGGAGGTCAGCGAGGCCACCCGGCGGGTGATCGACGCCACCGGGGTGCAGGTCGACTGGGACGTGCAGCAGGCCGGGCTGGGGGTGATGGAGCAGTACGGCGACCCCATGCCGGCCCACGTTCTGGAATCCATCCGGCGGAACAAGGTGGCCATCAAGGGTCCGCTGACGACCCCCATCGGCAAGGGCATCCGGTCGGTCAACGTCGCCCTGCGCAAGGAGCTGGACCTGTACGCCCTGGTGCGGCCGTGCAAGAGCTACCCGGGGGTGCGCTCGCGCTACGACGACATCGACCTGGTGATCGTCCGCGAGAACACCGAGGACATCTACGCCGGCATTGAGTTCCAGGAGGGCAAGCCCGAGACCGAGCGGATGATCGACGAGATCGCCGAGCGGACCAAGAAATCCATCCGGCCGGACTCCGGGCTGAGCATCAAGCCCATCTCCATCACCGGCAGCAAGCGGATCGTGAACTTCGCCTTCGAGTACGCGCGCAGTCACGGCCGCCGCAAGGTCACCGCCGTCCACAAGGCCAATATCATGAAGTTCACGGACGGGCTGTTCCTGCAGGTGGCCCAGGCCGTGGCGGCGGAGAACCCCGACATCCAGTTCAACGACCGGATCGTGGACAACATGGCCATGCAGCTGGTCCAGAACCCGAAGGAGTACGACGTACTCGTGCTGCCGAACCTCTACGGGGATATCCTGTCCGACCTGGCCGCCGGGCTGGTGGGGGGGCTGGGGCTGGCCCCGGGTGCCAACCTGGGGGACGAGATCGCGGTCTTCGAGGCCACCCACGGCAGCGCCCCGAAATACGCCGGGATGAACAAGATCAACCCCATGGCCATGATGCTGTCGGGCGTGCTGATGCTCCGGCACCTGGGGGAGACCTACGCGGCCAATATGCTGGAGGGTGCCATCGCCGAGACCATCCGCGAAGGCCGGTTTGTGACCTATGACATGAAGGCGGACCGCAACGATCCCACCGCGGTGGGCACCAGCCAGGTGGCGGACGCCATCGCGGCCAAGCTGGAGAAGGCGAGGACCCCGACCACGATCTAAGCGGCGACGTTGTCGTCCAACCGCACGATGCCGAATCAACGCCGGGTCCGATTCCCGGCTTATGCTTTCTTGCTGGACCCGCTGCCCTTGTGCTGTCCCGCTCCCTTGCGCTGTGCGAGGTCGCTACCAGCCACTTCCTTCTCTTCCTTGGTGCCCTTCTCGTCGGCCAGTTCCTTCCCTGC
>DASPZT010000265.1:0-4134 GCA_035636135.1 Candidatus Limnocylindria bacterium
CCTGGCGGAATGGGCTGACGTGGTGGTCACCATGGGCTGCGGTGACGAGTGCCCCTCCATCCCGGGGAAGCGGTACCTCGACTGGGATCTGCCGGATCTGGCGGGACGGCCGCTGGCAGAAGTACGGGCCACGCGCGACGACATCGAGCATCGCGTCAAGGAGCTGGTCGGACAGCTGGACAGGCCGGCGGGCGGGTAGCGCGGGTCTAGAGGCCGCGCCGGTCCAGCCGGTCCCAGGGCGGGTGCTCGCTGCCCAACTCGCGCTTGATCTCGGTGGCGCGGTCGACATTCTCCAGGCTGTCCTCCTCGCCTTCGGGAGGCCGCACCTGCCAGGGCGCCGGGTCATAGTGCGAGTGCTTGACGGCGGGTCGGAATCCCCAGGGCTTGGGTGGCATCACCCCCTGCTGCTGACGGAGCACCAGTGGGCCGCCATCCTCCGGCTCGGCGAGAACAGCTGCCTGCTCGCCCACCCCACCCGAAATGCTGAGGAACGCCGCCACCACAATGATCACGACGACATACCCGCCAAACACGTAGACGGCGGCGTCGGTCAGAGACATCGGGGTCTCATTCTACGGCTGCCGCACCGCGGTCTCCAAGCAAGCGGGCACCGGTGTAGATCAGGAAGAGCGCGAACAGGAGGCGGAGCCCCTGGTCGGGCACCAGCAGGGCCAGCAGGGCTCCGGCGACGGCCCCGGCGATGCCACCGATGGCGAGCCAGCCCGCCACGGCGAGGCGGATGTTCCCCAGCCGGAAGTGGGTGACCGAGCCCGCCGCGGCGGTGGGCACGATGACGAACAGCGAGGTGCCCTGAGCCAGGTGTTGGGATAGCCCCAGGATGAGCACCATGGCCGGGACCATGACGATGCCGCCGCCAATGCCGAGCAGCCCGCTGACGATGCCGGTCAGCAGGCCAATGGCGAGCCCGAGGACGACCAGCAGCGCCCCCGAGGGGCGGGAGCCCGGGTGGGAGCCGATGCCCGCGTGCAGCATGGTGGCACCGGCACTGACGAGCATGATGACCGCGACCACGAGCACCGCTATTGCGAACACGCGGCGCAGGGTCCGGTCCGAGAGCGTGCGGGTGAGCCTGGCGCCCAGCACGGCGCCGCCGATCGAGGCGACCGCCAGGATCACGCCCACCAGCGGATCGACGTCGTGGCTCTGGCCCAGCACCAGGGCGCCCACCAGGGCGATGGGGATGATCACCAGCAGCGAGGTGCCGACCGCCTCGTGCTGGCGCATCTTCAGCAGCTGCGTCATCCCGGGCACCATGATCAGGCCGCCCCCCACGCCCAGCAGCCCGGCTAGCAGACCGGTGGCCACCCCGATGGCGACCGTTACCGTGCGCTTGCGCACCGGCCCAGTGTAGGGTCAGGGCCGGGCCTCGCCCGAATCCACCGAGTCGAACTCGCATCTTGGGCGCGGGACGAGCGATCGGTGTGTCGTCTCCTGCGCGCGCTCGGTCACGCATCGACGGATGCGCTCCCTCGCGTGCTCGTCGCCTCCAAAGCCCGAATCCACCGGCTCGAGCTTGCATCTCGGGCGCGGATGCGGCCGATCCGGGCGTCGTCTCCTGCGCGCGTTCAGTCACGCATCGACGGATGCGCTCCTTCACGTGCTCGTCGCCTCCTTCGGCTCGGCACGCCCCGCATCCCGATCTGCTTCGCCCGACCGGTAGATCCGGGCTTCCGCTCATCTCGCCCCGCATCCCAATCTGCGTCGTCCGATCGGTGGATCCGGGCTACACTGAAAACAAACCACTCCATTGGAGGACGACCTGGATGGCAACCGCTACCGCGACCTCGCTGACCGCGCTGGAGTCCATCCTCGGCGACGATGCCAAGGACCTCCTGGAGCACATTTCGAACACCATTCCCAAATCCCAACTCCATCTGCCCGGCCCGGACTTCGTGGAACGGATCTGGATCGGCAGCGATCGGCCCACCCGGGCCCTGCGCAGCCTGCAGTCGCTGTTCGACCACGGCCGATTGGGTGGCACCGGTTACCTGTCCATCCTGCCAGTGGACCAGGGGATCGAGCATTCGGCCGGCGCCTCATTTGCGGCCAACCCCGCCTATTTCGACGGAGAGAAAATCGTGGAGCTGGCCATCGAAGGCGGCTGCAACGCGGTGGCCTCCACCTTCGGGGTGCTGGGCTCGGTGGCGCGCAAGTACGCGCACCGGATCCCCTTCATCTGCAAGCTCAACCACAACGAGCTGCTCACCTACCCCAACAAGTACGACCAGATCCTGTTCGGCACGGTCAAGGAGGCGTGGGAGCTGGGTGCGGTGGCCGTGGGGGCCACCGTCTATTTCGGTTCAGACCAGGCCGACCGGCAACTGCAGGAGATCGCGGTGGCCTTTCATGAAGCGCATCAGCTGGGCATGGCCACGGTGCTCTGGTGCTATCTCCGCAATGCGGCGTTTGTGAAGGATGGCGTCGACTACCACCTTGCCGCCGACCTGACCGGCCAGGCGAACCACCTGGGAGTCAGCATCGAGGCCGACATCATCAAGCAGAAACTGCCCGAGACCAACCGGGGCTTTGAGGTCCTGAAATTCGGCAAGACCACCGCCAAGGTCTACGACAAGCTGACCACCGACCATCCCATCGACCTCACTCGCTACCAGGTCATCAACTGCTACCTGGGCCGCAGCGGCCTGATCAACTCGGGCGGCGCCTCGGTGGGGGAGAGCGATCTCAAGGAGGCGGTCAAGACCGCCGTCATCAACAAGCGGGCCGGCGGGATGGGCCTGATCACCGGGCGCAAGGCCTTCCAGCGGCCGTTCAAAGACGGCGTGGCGTTGCTGAATGCGGTCCAGGACGTTTACCTGATGGACCAGGTAACCATCGCCTAAAAGGTTCGCCTCCCTCGGGGGAGGCGTAGGGGAGGGTGCCGCCGGTAGGGGAAGGGGAGGGCCTCCGCCCTTCTGGAATCCCCGCCACGACCGAACAGCTGTTTCCGTCTTGACACGGCTCGGGGAGCCCGCTACAGTCGCCTAAAGCGCTTTAGTAAAGCGTTTTAGGGCAAGAGGGGAAGAAGAGGGAAGGTGGTCCGGCCCGCGCCGACACCGCTCGAAGTTGCGGCCATCGTGGGGAACGGCCGGCTGCTGGCCGGATTCGACGCCGCCGGGTCGCTGCGCATGCTCACCGGTCCCCACCTGGACTATCCGCAGCACGTGCGGTCGAGCCGCATCGCGATCGGTACCCGGACGCTGGACTGGCTGGACGGACCCGGCTGGCGCCACGTGCAGACCTACGTGCCGGGCACCAACGTCCTGACCACCCTCTCGGAGCGAGCCGGAGGCCGCCTGCGGATCGAGCAGCGGGCCGTGGCCATTGGGGACGCCCTGGCCATTGCGGTCCGCATCGACGGGCCCGCCGCGGCCCGGCTCCGGTGGGAGCTGGCGCCACAGGTGGGAGGCCAGGTGCTGGCCAATGCCCTCATCTACCATCCCGACCGCGACGTGCTGCACGCCTACTTCCGCGAACACGCGCTGGCCATCGGGGCGAGCCCGCGGCCTTCGGAGGTCCGCGCCCAGGCGAAGGGTGCGGGTGGGGGCGGCGTGAGCCGTCCGGCCGGCTCCCGCCTGGCGGCGGTCGGCGAAGTCACCGCGGTACTGGACGTCACCGCTCAGCCGGGGCACCCTGTCCTGCTGCTCATCGCGCTGGGCTCGTCGTCGGAGGTGATCGATCGCCTGGTCGAGCTCCGCCGCCAGCTGGACGGCTCGGCCGAGTGGCCGTCGGAATTCGCGCCACCGCCGCTGAGCGGGGCCACCCGGGCGGCTGCGGTGGACGGCATCGCCGGCCTGGCCCGCCTTCGCGCCCCGGCCTCCGACGCCTACGCGCGCAGCATCCTGACCATTGCCCAACTCACAGACCGCAGCGGCGCCCTCATGGCGGCGCCACCGGTGGACGCGCAGTACCGTGGCAGCGGCGGCTACGGGTATAGCTGGCCACGCGATGGGGCGTTCATCGCCCATGCCCTCGATGTCGCGGGCGAACGCGGGGCCTCCCGCTCTTTCTACGAATGGATCCTGGCACTCCAGCCCGAAAACGGCATCTGGGAGCAGCGCTATTTTGCCGACGGTGTTCTGGCGCCGTCGTGGGCGGTCCATCAGCTGGACGAGA
>DASPZT010000266.1:0-2236 GCA_035636135.1 Candidatus Limnocylindria bacterium
CGTCAATCTTTCACAGAGGTGGATGCGAGCATGGGTCTGCGGGTTCGAAGTGCGACCGTTCTCATTCCGGCAATCTTCCTCGGTCTGGTCGTCTCGACCACCGCTAGCCGCGCTACCCCGGCGCTCGCAGCCAGCAATCCCATCGTCACCGAGAACCAGCAACCGGGCACCACCGCCTGGCTCCATGGCCAGAACACGCTGGCAAATGACATGCTCGGACAGATCAAGGGCTATGCGAGTCTGACGAGCGTTAGCCAGGGCCAGCCCATCACCTTCTACATCTCGGTCAATCCGCCACAGAGCTATGCCATGGACTTCTATCGCATCGGCTGGTACAACGGGACCGGCGCCCGCTTTCGGCTCCATGTCGATATGCCACTCAGTCCGACCCAGGAGCCCTGCGGGCCGGCAGACACAACCACCGGCCTGCTCAGCTGCAACTGGCAGCCCAGTTACACCCTCACCATCCCTGCGGACTGGACGAGCGGCGCGTACACCATTCTGATGACGAATTCCCAGGGCTGGCAGAACTACATCATCTTCGTCGTCAAAGACGGCCGGCCGGCTCCCTACCTCTACCAGCAGAGCGTCACCACCTACCAGGCCTACAACAACTATCCCGACGACGGGCTCACGGGCAAGAGCCTCTACGGATTCAACAGCAAGGGGGTCAACACGGTCTCGGGCGGGCCGCAGGCCGTCAAGGTCTCGTTCGATCGCCCCTACTCGGGCGAAGGGGATGGGCAGTTCTGGTGGTACGAGGCCTACTTCCTGCGCTGGCTGGAGCGCAACGGGTACGACGTGACCTACACCACGGATGTTGATACTCATGCCAATGGGGCGGAACTTCTGAACCACAAGGCGTTCTTCTCCGTGGCCCACGACGAGTACTGGTCCAAGGAGATGTTCGATGCCGCCCAGGCTGCCCGCGACCGCGGCGTCAACCTGGGGTTCTTCGGCGCCGATGCGGCGTTCTGGCAGATCCGGTTCGAGTCGTCGGCGTCGGGTACGGCCAATCGGGTCGTGGTGTGCTACAAGGACGCCACCATTGACCCCGTCCAGGGGCCGACCACCACAGTGAACTTCCGCAGTGCGCCGGTGAACCGACCGGAACAGACGCTGGAGGGCGTGCAGTACACCTCGTCCATCGCCTGGAACACGGCCGTCCCCTATGTCGTGACCAACAGCTCCCACTGGGTCTATGCCGGTACGGGATTGAGGGACGGCGATTCCATCCCGAGCATCGTCGGCTACGAGATGGACCGCTTGTTCGCCAATTACCCGCAACCCCCAGCTAACCAGGTGTTGCTCTCCCGCTCGCCCTACACCGCCGACGGCGGCCTGGCGGACTATGCCAACGCGTCGATCTATCAGGCCGCCAGCGGTGCGTGGGTTTTCGCCGCCGGGTCGATCGAATGGGGTTGGGGGCTCGATACCATGCCCTGGGATACGGTCAGCCACGTCGACGCACGCGTCCAGCGAATCACCGCGAACGTCCTGGATGCCTTTGTCAATGGGGCGCCGGTGGTCCAGAGCCTCAAGGTCACCGCGCCCGCAAGCGCGACGGCCGGACAGGCATTCACCACGAGCGTGACCGCGGTGAATTCGCAGGGCAACCCGGTCGCCAGCTATGCCGGCACGGTCCACTTCACCAGCACGGACCCGGCGGCGGTGCTGCCGGCGGACTACACCTTTACCAGCGCCGATGGCGGAACGCATGCGTTCCCGGTAACGCTGAAGACGTCAGGCACCCAGACCATCACCGCGACGGACACGAAGACCGCTAGCGTCACGGGCAACCAGGGCGTGAACGTCACCCCGGCTGCCAGCCTGAGCGTGACCGGACTGGCCAATGCCGCCGTGGGCACGGCCCAGACGGTGACCGTCACCGCCAGAGATAGTGCCGGCGCCGTGGTTCCGAGCTACACGGGGACGGTGACCTTCACGAGTAGCGACAGCCAGGCGACCCTGCCCGCCAACTACACCTTCGTGGCGGCCGACAACGGCGTTCACAGCTTCCCCGCCGGCGTGATCCTGAGGACGGCCGGGTCGCAAACCGTCACCGCCACCGACACCGCGGTTCGCAGCATCACCGGCAGCCAGACCGTAACCACCAGCGCCGGGCCATTGGCCAGCCTGGCCTTGAGTCCCAGCTCGGCCAGCATCCCGACTGGGGGCAGTCAGACCTACACCGCTACGGGCGCTGACCAGTATGGCAACAGCCTGGGCGATGTCA
>DASPZT010000267.1:0-2870 GCA_035636135.1 Candidatus Limnocylindria bacterium
TTCGGGGTCGTAGTTTCCTCCGATTCTCCTCCCCCCTTGCGGGGGAGGGCAGGGAGGGGGGTCTCGTTGACCTCTCCCACCATCTCGAAGATTCTACTGAGGACGCCTCGGGATCCTGGGGTGACCGTCTATAATCAGCCGTCGCATGGCCAACACCCGTTCGGCGAAGAAGCGCGTCCGCTCATCGCTGCGCAAGCGCACCCACAACCGCGCCATACGGTCGTCAGTGAAAACCCTGGTCCAGCGGGGCCGGAAGCTCACGGGCGAGCAGGCGTTGCCCAGCAACGACGAGGTGCGCCGGGCGATCAGCGCCCTGGACAAGGCGGCCGAGAAGGGCGTCCTGCACGCCAACAATGCGTCGCGGCGCAAGTCCCGCCTGATGCGGCTGTTGGCGAAGACGGCTCCGAAGCCCGAAGCCAAGGCTGCGCCAAAGAAAGAGGCGCCCAAGGGCCGGGGTCGAGGCAAAGACAAAGCCTAGATCTTCCGCGTTACCTGTTCCTGTGGCGGCCCGATGGAACAGTGGTGACTAGTCGGCTCGTGGTGTCCTTCTGGCAGTTTCGGTAATCCGGGCTATGCGAGCGTACGTTCCAGGACGAAGCCTTCGACGGCCAGCCGGGCATCGAGCTCGCCCAGCTTGATCAGCTCCTCCATCCGCAGCAGGTCGTGGAACCCACGTTCCAGGTCCTGGAGGGTATAGGCCTCCGCCTGTCGATAGGCCTTCTCCACCACAAAGGGGTGGTCCAGGCCACGCGACTGCAGCGCCGCCAGGCTGACCCCCTTGTCCTGGGCGGCCCGCGCCTGCAGCAGGCGGCGCCAATGCTGGACCAGCAAATAGAGGACGTAGGTCGGCTCGGTGCCGGCATCGAGCAGGCCCTGCAGCACCACGGAGGCCTCGCCCGGCCGGCCGCGACCGAGGGCGTCGGTGAGCGCGAAGATCGCGTCTTCGCGGGACTCGCTGCCCAGTGCCGCCACCGCGACGTCGTCGATGCGGGTCGCTGGAAAGATGTACAGGGCGAGTTTGGCGACTTCCTGGTCGATGAGCGAAAGATCGGGTTCCACCTTCTGGAGGAGCAGGCGCACCGCGGTGGGCGCGATGGTCAAGCCGCGGTCTTCGGCCAGTTTGCGCACCCAGCCTGCCCGCTCGGAGGGACGCGGCGGTTCGAACCGCTCGACGCGGGCTCGCTGCTGCCTCTCGGCGGCCGCGATCACCTTATAGATCGGATTCGCCGGCGGCACTAGGGCGTGCACGATCAGGATCAGGTCCGTCGTCCCGGGCAGGTCCGCCACCACCTCGGCCGCTCGCTCCGCCTCGCCGCTCTTCGGTCGCTTGCCGGTGAGCAGGTTCCACTCGCGCAGGACGAGGACCCGCCGGGGATCAATGAATGGTACGGTGCCGGCCTGTCCCACGAAGGCGTCCGCGCCCAGGCGGTCGGCTTGCAGGTCCTCGAAGTTGAACTCCAGGGTCAGACCGGCGCGCGCCTCCTCGACCACCCTGGCGGCCGCGCGATCGACCAGGTAGCGCTCCGTACCGTGCAGCAGCCGGATCACAGGATCAGGCGGACGTGCCCGCGGTTTGGTACACGCGGTCGAGCTTGGAAGCCAGGGAGAAGTCGCTCTCGGACAGGCCGCCGATGCTGTGGGTCGATAAGGAGGCCCGCACCTCCCCCCAGGTCACATACAGGTCGGGGTGATGCCCCTGTTCCTCGGCGACCGGGGTGAGCGCGTTTACGAATCGGACGGCCTCGACGAAGTTCTTGAACTTGTAGCTCTTGATGAGCTTCTTGCCGTCTTCAACGCGCCAGCCCTCCAGCTGGGCCAGCAACGGCTGGAACTGCTCCAGCCGGAGCGGCGGAGTGCCGCTCTTGGGCGGCACGATTTTCTTATCCGCGAGGTCGCCGGGCATCTCAATCCCATTCTACGGGCGGTCCGCCGCGCGGGTGGCGCACCATGAATGCTATGCGTGCCATGGTGCTAGACCGGCCGGGGACGCCACTCCGTGTGGCGGACTTGCCGGATCCGTTGCCCGGACCAGGCCAGATCCGCCTTCGCGTCCGGGCGTGCGCGGTCTGCCGGACCGACCTGCACATCGTGGACGGCGAATTGCCCGATCCCAAGCTGCCATTGGTACTCGGCCACCAGGCTGTGGGCGAGGTGGTCGACGGAGGCAGCCGCTTCGAGCGGGGCGAGCGGGTGGGGGTTCCCTGGCTCGGGTTCACCGACCAGACCTGCCGCTACTGCCTGAGCGGCCGGGAGAATCTCTGCCTGCACGCCCAGTTCACCGGCTATCACCGGGACGGCGGCTACGCGGAGCTGATGGTGGCCGACGAGCACTACTGCTTTCCGATCCCGGCCGGCTTCGACGATGTGACCGCCGCTCCCCTGCTTTGCGCCGGCCTGATCGGGTATCGCTCGCTGCGGCTGGCCGGTGACGCCGAGCGGCTCGGCCTCTATGGCTTCGGCTCCTCCGCCCACCTCATCGCCCAGGTGGCCCGGTATCAGGGCCGCCGGGTCTTCGCTTTTACCCGCCCCGGGGACACCGCCGGTCAGCAGTTTGCCCGGGAGCTGGGCGCCGAGTGGGCGGGTGGCAGCGACCAGAAGCCCCCGGAGGAGCTCGATGCCTCCATCATCTTCGCGCCCGTCGGTCCCCTGGTCCCCGCCGCCCTGCGCGTCCTGGCCCGCGGTGGCACCGTGGTCTGCGCCGGCATCCACATGTCGGACATCCCGTCCTTCCCTTACGAGTGGCTCTGGGAAGAGCGATCGATCAGATCGGTGGCGAACCTGACGCGGCAGGATGGCACCGACTTCCTGGAGCTGGCTCCGAAGGTGCCGATCCGAACCTACCCTGAGGTGATTCCTCTGACGGAGGCGAA
>DASPZT010000268.1:0-10432 GCA_035636135.1 Candidatus Limnocylindria bacterium
GGACGCAAGTTGACGTTCACGATTCCCCAGCTGTGCTGGTCGGCCAGCTCCGCACAGAGCCGGTTCACGTCGTCGTACGTCCCGTCGACTTCGACGACGGTGGCCCCGTAGGCCTCCGCGGCGCCGACCTTTCCGCGCTCCAGGTCCGACGGGATGAAGACCAGTGCCCGCAGCCCGGCCCGGGCCGCGTAGGCGGCCACCGACCCCGCCAGGTTGCCCGTCGACGAACAGGAGAGCGTCTCGAAGCCGTGGGCCAGCGCGAAAGCGGTGGCGACCGCCACGTTGCGGTCCTTGAATGAACCCGTCGGATTCAGGGTGTCGTTCTTGACGTAAAGATTGGCCAGGCCCAGCTCGCGGCCCAGGTTGCGGGCCTCGGACAGAGGGGTGAATCCCGTCCCCAGGTCGCCATCGACGGCGGCGGCCGGCAGCAGGTCGGCGTACCGCCAGATGGTCGACGGCCCGGCCGCGATCGATTCCCGGCTCAGGCTGGTGCGCAGGTTGGCGTAGTCGTAGATCACCTCCAGCGGACCGAAGCAATACTCACAGACGAAGGCCGGCTCCAGCGGTCGCGTTCGGCCGCACTCCCGGCAGCGAAGCTGTTTCACGCTCATCGCACTCCTTAGACAGTTAATGCCTTGAAAAAAACAAAACGGCCCCTGTGGTGAGGGGCCGGGAAATCCGATGATCGCGTCATCTTTCAGACCCGGAGGTCTGACGGATTTTCCACCTTGTCGTGTCCGACAGGTTGGCAGGCGTCATAGGGCCGGCCCCTCAGCCACTCTTGATAAGGCGATATTTACTTGTAGCTCGAACCCTACCAGCCCCTGAGGTGGCTCGTCAAATCGGGTTCTGAGCCGGCGTCATTCGCGGCATCCCCGAATAGACCGGCGTACACCAGTGGCGGTAGCGCGGATCCGACCCGCGCACGGCGGCAAAATAGGCGTCCTGCAGGTCCAGCGTGGTCTTTCCCGGGGCGCCGGACCCGACCGCCCGGCCGTCGATCTCGACCACCGGGGCCACCTGGACCCCGGTCCCGCAGAGGAACATCTCATCGGCCTGGTAGGTCTCCGTCCGGTCGATGGTCCGCTCTACGGTTGGGAGGCCCCGGTCGTGCGCCAGCTCCATCACCGCAGCGCGGGTGATCCCCACCAGGATGTCATCGCTGACCGGCGGGGTGACCAGGGTCCCGTTCTGGACCAGGAAGACATTGGCGGCGCTGGCCTCGGCGATGTGCCCGTCCTCGGTGAGCATCAGGCAGTCGTCGTAGCCGGCGCTGACGGCGTCGTCCACCGCCAAGGCCGTATTGACATACGCGCCGGTGACCTTGCCGCGGGCCGGGATGCTGTTGTCCCCGATCCGCCGCCAGGAAGAAATCGTCAACCGCAGCCCGTCGGTCCGGGCGTAATCGCCCATGGGGACGGCGAAGATGGCCAGGGCATCGCTCGAGCTGTGGAGGTCGACCTTGATGATCGGGGAGGACTTATAGGCGATCGGCCGGATGTAGACGTCGCCGCGGTGGCCGTCCCGCCGGAGGATGTCGCAGGTGATCTGGCCCAGCTCGTCGACGGTTTCGCGCAGGTGCATCTTCAGCAGCTGGGCCGACCGGAGGAATCGCCGGTAGTGCTCGGGCAGCTTGAGCAGGTAGAGCTCCTCCCGGTCCTCGTTCCAGTAAGCCCGGATCCCCTCAAAGCACGCCGTCCCGTAGTTCAGGGCATGCGTCGCCACACTGACCGTGGCCTCGGCGAACGGCACGATCCGTCCCTGGAAGTAGACCGAGCCGCCCGCCACGTGGGTGGTCGGCGGCGGGGCCGCCCGCGGCGACGGAAGCGGTTCGACCGCCATGGTGGTCAGCCGGCCTCCACGGTGACGGCGTTCACGATCCGTTCCAGGTCCCGATCGGTGATCTCCTTCTGGCGGTCGGCCACGCCCAGGAAAAGGTCCCAGGCCTCGTTAAAGGCGGCTTCGGGCAGATGATAGCCCAGCTCGGCCAGCCGGAAGCGAAAAGCGTGCCGGCCGGAGCGCGGTGACAGCACGATCCGGCTCTCGCCCATGCCCACGTCGGCCGGTCGCATGATCTCGTAATTCTGCTTGTCTTTCAGCACGCCGTCCTGGTGGATCCCGGACGCGTGGGCGAAGGCGTTGCCGCCCACCACGGCCTTGTTCAGCTGGACGGCGATCCCGGTGCGCGCCGCCACCAGCCGGCTGGTCTCGGCTAAGAGGGACGTCACGATGCCGGTCTGGAACCCCAGCGAGTGTTCCCGGGTCTTCAGGACCATGACGACCTCTTCCAGTGACGCGTTGCCGGCGCGCTCTCCGATGCCGTTGATGGTGCATTCAGCCCGCCGGGCCCCGTTCAGGATGGCCGCCACCGTGTTCGCCGTCGCCAGCCCCAGGTCGTTGTGGCAGTGAACGCTGATCAACGCTTTGTCGATATTCCGGACGTGCTGCCGGATGGAGGCGATCAGCCCGCCGAACTCCTGGGGGATGGTGTAGCCCGTGGTGTCCGGGATGTTGACCACGGTCGCGCCAGCGTCGATCACGGCCTCCAGCGTCTCGTACAGGTACTCCGGATCGGCGCGCCCCGCGTCCTCGGGCGAGTACTCGACCGCGTCGCACAAGGAATGGGCGTACGTGACGGCCTCCACGCCCCGCCGCAAGACGTCCCGTCGATTGGAACGTAGCTTGCGTTCGATATGCACGTCCGAGACCGAAAGCACCATGTGGATCTGTGGCCGGGCCGCGTCGCGGACGGCTTCCCAGACGGCGTCGATATCCTGGCGCATCGCCCGAGCCAGAGCCGTGATGACCGGCCCCTGGACGGTGCGCGCGATCCGCTGCACAGCTTCGAAATCGCCGGGAGAGGACAGGGGGAAGCCACCCTCGATGACATCGACCCCCAGCCGAGCCAGCTGGTGCGCGATCTCGACCTTCTGATCGGGCGTCAGGGAGGCGCCCGGCGACTGCTCGCCGTCGCGCAGCGTGGTGTCAAAGATAAAGACCCGCTGCATCAGGCCTTGCCCGCCTTGAGCCAGGGCATCATGGCCCGCAGGTCACGGCCCACCCGCTCGATCAGGTGCTCGCTTTCCCGCTTCCGGGCGGCGTTGAAGGCGGGCCGGCCGGCCTGGTTCTCCAGGATCCAGGTACGCGCGAAAGTCCCGTCCTGGATCTCGTGCAGGATCTGGCGCATTTCGGCCCGCACGGATTGATTAATCAATCTTGGGCCGCTCACGTAGTCGCCGAACTCGGCCGTGTCGCTGATGCTGTAGCGCATATAGCTCATGCCCCCCTGGTACATGAGATCGATGATCAATTTCATTTCGTGCATGCACTCGAAGTAGGCCAGCTCGGGCTGGTAGCCGGCCTCGACCAGCGTCTCAAAGCCGGCCTTGACCAGCGACGTCAGCCCGCCGCAGAGGACGGCCTGCTCGCCAAACAGATCGGTCTCCGTTTCTTCTTTGAACGTGGTCTCCAGCACGCCGGCCTTGGTGGACCCGATGCCCTTGGCATAGGCCAGGGTCCGCTGGCGGGCCTTGCCGGTGGCGTCCTGGTGCACCGCCACCAGCGCCGGCACGCCGATCTTTTCCTGGAACATCCGGCGCACGATGTGGCCGGGGCCCTTGGGCGCCACCATGGACACGTCCACATCCGGCGCGGGCACGATCTGGCTGAAGTGGATGTTGAAGCCGTGGGCGAACATCAGCGCGCTGCCGGGCTTCAGGTGCGACTTGACCGATTGTTCGTAGAGCACTTTCTGGGTCTGGTCCGGCACCAGCATCATGACCATGCTGCCCAGCTCTACGGCTTTTTCGACCGTCTCGACTCGCAGGTCGTGCTTCTCGGCTTCCGCCCACGACTTGCTCCCCGCGTACAAGCCGACCACGACGTCGACCCCGTTGTCCTGCAGGTTGAGGGCATGCGCGTGCCCCTGGCTGCCATAGCCGATCACGGCGATCCGCTCGCCGGCCAGCACCTGGAGGTCGGCGTCCTGGTCGTAGTAGACCTTGGCCGTCATAGGATGCTCATGACCTCCGTCTCTTCCGGGCGCTCGCCGTCCCGTTCGGCCAGGCGCGCCCAGTGGGGCACCGCGTGCGGGTGGGTCTCGTCGACCATCATGGAGACTATCCCGGTGCGGGCGATTCCCTTGACGTCGAAGCCGCGCAACCGCTCGAGCATCTGGTCCAGCTCGTCGCCGGTGCCGTTGACGGCCAGGATCACCACGTCCTCGACCTCGGCCACCACGCGCGCGTTCGGGCCGGCGCGGTCGACCAGGGCCCCGCGGCGCTGGGCGGCGTTCTCGATCCGGATGAGCATCAGCTCACACTCCACGCGTTCTTCGTCCGTAATGTCCCGGACGTCGACGACATCGATCAGCTTGGCCAGCTGCCGAACGGCCTGGTCGGCCGGCGCCGCCCCGACGTTGACCACGATGGTCATACGCGAGATGCTGTGGTCCAGGGTGGGGCCCACCGTCAAGTTCTCGATGTTGAAACCGCGCCGCCGGATGAGCCCCGACACGCGGTTCAGCACCCCCGGCCGGTTGGCCACCAGCGCCGACAGGACTCGGCCTTCACTCATGCGGAGAGCGGCTCCTCGATGAAGTCCTTGAGCTGCTTGCCTAGGGGGATGATAGGGTACACGTTGGCCTCGGGGTCGATGACGAAATCGATCAGCACCGGCCCCTTGTGCGCCATGGCCTTGGCCAGGACATCCCGGGTTTCGGCCACCGTGCGGGCCCGGTAGCCGGGCAACCCAAAGGCGTCGGCCAGCTTGACGAAGTCCGGCATGACCGAGAGGTCGACGGCACTGCGCACGCCGCCGTAAAAGCTGTCCTGGAACTGGCGCACCATGCCCAACGAGGCATTGTTCAGAATCACGATCTTGACGTCCACGTTGTGCTCCACGGCCGTGGACAGTTCCTGCATGGTCATCACGAACCCGCCCTCGCCGGTTACGCAAAAGACCGTCTTCTCGGGCCGGGCGAACTTGGCGCCCACGGCGGCGGGGAAGGCGAAGCCCATGGTGCCCGAGCCACCAGAATTTATGAACAGGCCCGGCTTGTCGTAGTTCCACCAGAGCGCCGCCCAGATCTGGTTCTGGCCCACGTCGGCGACCACGATGGCCTCGCTCTTGGCATGCCGGTACATCTCGATCAAGACCTCCTGGGGCTGCAGCCAGCTGTTGGCGATGCGCGCCCGCAGCGGGTGCTCCTCGCGCCAGCGGTCGATCTGGAGCAACCAATCGGTCCGATACGGCTGCTCCGGCAGCTCGCGCTCCAGGGCCTCCAATGCCTCGCGGGCGTCGGCCACGATCGAGATCTGGGGGCGCACGTTCTTGCCGTGCTCGGACGGATCAATATCGATATGAATAAACGTCTCGCAGTTGGGGGCGAACCCGTCCAGCTTGGCGGTGACGCGGTCGTCGACCCGCATCCCGACCATCATCAGGCAGTCGCACTCGATCACGGCATTGAGGTTCCAGCCGGTGCCCATGAACCCGGTGAGGTGCAGGGCCAGCGGATGCTGGACCGGGAACGCTCCGACGCCCAGCAGGGTGGTCCCCACCGGGATGCCTTGCTTCTCCGCGACTTTCAGCAGCGCCTCCTCGCCGGCGGATAGGAGCACGCCATGGCCCGCCAGGATGACCGGGCGCTTGGCCCGGGTCAGCGCCCGGGCCGCCGCCGCCACCGCGGCGGGGTCGGGCCCGCTCACGGGGTGGTACCAGGGGATCCCGATCGTGTCGGGGAACACCCAGGGGCCCATCTTCTGCTGCAGGTCGCGGGGGAGGTCGATCAACACCGGACCCGGACGGCCCGTACGAGCGACGTAAAAGGCTTCTTTCACGGTCTTGGCGATGTCCTTGACGTCCGTTACCAGGTAGCTGTGCTTGGTGATCGGCATACTGACGCCGATGACATCTGATTCTTGGAAGGCGTCGCGGCCGACCATGGCGGTCGGGACCTGTCCGGTGATGGCGACCAGGGGCACCGAGTCCATGAACGCCGTGGCCAGCCCGGTGGTCAGGTTCAGCGCGCCCGGTCCCGACGTGGCGAAACAGACGCCCACTCGGCGCGACGCCCGGGAGTAGCCGTCGGCCATGTGGGCCGCCCCCTGCTCGTGGCGGACCAGGACATGTTTCAGGTTGGGGAACTCGGGCAGGTGCTGGTAGATCGGGAGGTTGGCCCCGCCCGGATAGCCAAAGATGGTGTCCACCCCTTCGCGGACCAGCGCCTCCAGCAGGATCTCGGCCCCGGTTCGCTCCGGCGCTTGGTCTCGAGTCATGCAGCCCTTATCCGTTGAACATCCGCAGGATGTCTTCCGCCACGTCCCGCCCAAAGCCGTCCCGCCCGTCGTGCCCGTCGCGGCCGCCTTCGGGGGTCGCCGCCACGGCCGATTGCAGCGCGTCCCGGCACACCTGCGACACGTCGATCCGGTGGCGCCGCTCCTGAAGCTCGCGGTTCAGCTCGTCGGGGATGTCGATCGTGTATCTGACCATCTCGCGTCCTCCTCTTCGATTCCGGTGCCTGCCGACAAATAAAAAAACCTCCCGTCCGCAGGGACGAGAGGCCGCTCCCGTGGTACCACCCTACTTGCGGCCACTCACGGCCGCGCTCTTCTGGCGTCCCGGTTGCTCAGGGGCTGAGTCGGAGATCGCTTCTGCTGCCGGCTTCCCACCACCCCGGCTCGCTCTGAGCGTATGTCGATCCCTACTGGTCCCCGTCGCCGCAGCCAGACCGCCAGACTTCAGCCTAGTCAGGCCCCCGTTGGGCTGCATTGGATGGGTAGTACAAAAGGCTTTGGTTCTTCTGGTGCTTTCCGGAACCGGGCCCATCCGGCATACTGGAGCTTCGAGATGGCAGTTACGGTTCGCGACGCGCTTTCCCTGGGCGGACTCCAGCGGGGGGAGGTGCTGGCGGGCGCTTCCGGGCTGGATCGGGAGATTACCTGGGTGAAGGTGCTGGAATCGCCCGAGACGCTCGACTGGCTGGCCCCCGGCGAGCTGTTGCTAACCGTTGCTTTTGCCATCAAGGACGATCGATCCGCCCAGGCGTCGCTGGTCAAGGACCTGGCCAGGGTCGGCTCTTCGGGTCTGGTCATCAAGCCGCAGCGCTACCTGCCCGAGATCCCGGCGGAGATGCTGGGGCAGGCCAACGAGTTCGGCATCCCCCTGATCCGGATTCCGGAGGACGTCTCCTATCTGGAGATCATGGCCCCCATCCTGGAGCGGATCATCAACGCCCAAAACGCCCAGCTGCGGCGGTCCATCGAGATTCACCGGCAGTTCACCCACCTGGTCCAAACCGGGGAAGGGGTGGAAGCGATCGTCCGCACCCTCGGCGAACTCGTCGAAAGCTCCGTGAGCCTCGAAGACCCCGCTTTCCACTTGCTGGCCAGCCACAGCGTCCCCGGCCTCACGGACCCGCACCGGCAGGCGACCCTCAAGCAGCATGGGACGCCCCCCGAGGTACAGCGGGCGTCGCCCATCAAGACGATGCTCCGGGAAGTTGTCGAAGGCCGGGTGGCCCGGGAGGTGCCCGCCTTCCCCGAGTACGGGTTGACCGCCCGGCGGATCATCGCCCCGGTGATGGCCGGCAACGAGCACCTGGCCTACCTATCGATCATCGGCCATCCCACCCACATGGAGGAGCTTGCCTTGATGGCCATCGAGCACGCTGCCACGGTGCTCTCGCTCGAGCTCATCAAGCAACGCGAAGTCGCCGAGGCGGAAGACCGGGTGCGGGGCGAGCTGGTGGACGACCTGCTGGCGGGCAGTTTCGGCGACGACGCCAACGCGCATCGGCGAGCCCGGTACTTACGCTATGACCTCGCCACGCCGCATTTGCTTCTCGTCGTTGATATCGACCACTTCGCCAAGGTCATCCGCGAGCGCCAGTACGACGAGGACAAGGTCATCCAGGTCAAGCACCGGCTGCTCCAGGTGGTGGTGGCGGCCGCTGGGCGCAGGCATCCGCGCCACCTGGTGGCCGCCCACAGCGACAGCGTCATCCTGCTGGTACCGGTGGCGGCCGGTGCCGAGGCGCTGGCAGCCGGCGAGGAACTCGCCGCCCGGATCCTGGAGGCGGTGGCCGACTCAGACCTGGGCCTGACGGTCTCGACGGCGATCGGCCGGTTGTGCACGACGCCGTCGGATTTCCGGCCCGCGTTCCAGGAGGCGCAGCGGGCGTTGCATCTGATGGTTCGCTTCGGCAAGAAAGAACAAGTCGTCACCTACGACCGGCTGGGCGTGTATCGGCTGCTGGCTCAGGTCGAGGACCGGCAAGGCCTGGAGGCGTTTGCCCACCGCGTGCTCGGCCCCCTTGAAGCCTACGACGCCGCCCACGGCACGCCGCTGCTGCACACGCTGGAGGTCTACCTGCAGCGTCATGGCCACCTGCGCCAGTCCGCCCGCGAGCTGCACATTCACCTCAACACGCTGCACTATCGCCTGCGCCGGATCGGCGAGATCACCAAGCTGGACCTGAAGGACGCCGACGCCCGGCTCGACCTGCTTTTGGCGCTACGCGTCCGAGCCCTCGCCGCGACCTCCTAGGGAAGCGCCCAGGGCAGAGCAGAGACCTAGAATCGGACCGTGCGCGAGCAGCGGAAAGTCGTCACCGTCCTGTTTGCCGACGTGGTGGGCTCGACGGCCCTGGCTGCCCAGGCCGATCCGGAAGTCGTGCGCAGCCAGATGGGTCGCTACTTCAAGCGCGTGACGGACATTTCAGAGGCGTATGGGGGGACCGTCGAGAAGTTCGCGGGCGACGCGGCCATGGTCGTCTTCGGGGTGCCCACGGTACACGACGACGACGCCGAGCGAGCGGTCCGGGCCGCGCTGGACATCCGCGATGGGGCGGCTGAGCTCGCAGTCCGAGTCGGGGTTAACACGGGCGAAGCGGTCACGGCCGCCCGAGAGGATCGCCAGTTCATGGTCAGCGGCGACGCGGTGAACACCGCCGCCCGCCTGCAGCAGGGAGCCGAGTCCGGCGAGGTCGTCGTCGGCGCGTTGACCCACCAATTGACCCGCGCGGTCATCGAGTACGAGCCGCGCGAGGCGATTACCGCCAAGGGCAAGCCCGAGCCGCTTCAGGCGTTCCGCGCCCTTCGGCCGCGCTCCGCGGTGCCGGTCCAGGCTCGGGGCGTGGCAGGCCTCCGGGCGGCGTTGGTTGGACGGAGTCGGGAACTCCGACTGCTGCTGGACACCTTCGCCCGATCCGCAGAGGACCGGCGCCCGCACCTGTTCACCCTGGTCGGCGCGGCCGGAGTCGGCAAGTCGCGGTTGGTCAGCGAAGCCCTCTCCACCCTGGCCGGGTCCGGCGCGCGGTTGCTTCGAGGCCGTTGTCTGCCCTACGGACGCGGCGTCACCTACTGGCCGCTCAAGGAGATGCTGTTGCCGGACACGGGCATCGGTCTCGCCGACGAACGCGACGTGGCGCTGGCAAAGCTCGACCGCTGGCTCGGGGAGCTCCTGCTCGGCGATTCGCAGCGGCCCGCCATCCGAGCCCGCCTGGCCGTGATGATGGGCTTCGAGACTCCTACCACGGGGATGCCGGACACGCCAGCCGACCGGGTGGACCGGGAGATTGTCTGGGGGATCCGGCACTATCTCGAGGCGATCGCCAGGGGAGGACCGCTGATTGTGGTGCTGGACGACCTGCAGTGGGCCGAGCCTCCGGTCATCGAGATCGTGGAACAGCTGGCTGAGCGATCCGTCGACGTGCCGATGCTGTTGATCTGCATCGCCCGGCCCGAATTCCTGGAAGCCCGACGCGACTGGGGATCTAGGAAGCCAAACTCGACCACCATCACGCTCGACCCGCTCAACCCCGAGGAGACGGGCACGCTGATCTCTCGATTGCTCGAGATCGAGGCACTGCCGGCGAACCTGCGCGCGCAGATCATCGACCGCTCGGCAGGCACGCCGCTCTTCTGTGAAGAGTTCATCCAGATGCTGATAGACGAGGGTCGACTGGTTCGAGACGGGCCGAGCTGGCGTGCCATGGGACAAATCGACCAGATCGACGTCCCGCACAGCATCCAGGCCGTGCTGGCGGCTCGGTTGGACGGCCTTCCTGACAACGAGAAAGGCGTCCTCCAGGCGGCCAGTGTGATCGGCGAGCGGTTCGAAGCGGCCCAGGTTAGAGAGCTGGTGGGAGGCACCGACCCAGAAGCCGCTCTGGAGTCGCTCCGCCGCAAAGGCCTGGTGGTAGCAGGAGACCGGGATCGCGACGAGCTGCGTTTCCGCCATCTCCTCATCCGCGATGCGGCCTATGCGTCGCTCACCAAGTCGGAGCGGGCGGCGCTCCACGATCGATTTGGATCGTCGCTGGAGCGAGAGGCCGGTGATCCTCAGCAGCTGACCGAGATTCTCGCGCACCATGCGGAGCGGGCGCTCACCCTGTCCATGGAGTTGGGGATCGAGGCCGAGTTGCTGGCGC